>NZ_JAYFEQ010000360.1:0-30457 GCF_055795085.1 Phormidium sp. CCY1219
CCTATGAGTCCGACTTGTCGGAAGTTCTAAAATCCCTCCGGGGAATCTCCGTCGCGTGATTCACGCAGAGTAGTCAAACAGCCCGGATAAAGTTCGCGCTGGAGATCGCGGAAAAACTGCGATCGCCCTTCGGTGGAACTCCACACAGAAGTTGCGTAGCACTTTGCAATCCGGCAACAAATTGCAAAAATTGAGAATTATAGTTTAACCCATACAGAGTTAACCCGTTATGGCAAAAGGACAGGGATTTGGCTTCAGTCTAGGAAAAATGAAAGAACTGACTGAAGCATTCAAAAAAGCACAACAAGTACAAGAAGGTGCCAAACAGCTTCAGGAAGAATTAGACGAACTCGAAGTCACTGGAGAAGCTGGCGGCGGTTTGGTGAAAGTGGTGATGAGTGGCAACCAAGAACCCCGTCGGGTGGAGATTTCTCCAGATGCCCTGGGTGAAGGAGCTGAGGTACTTTCAGAGTTGGTGAGCGTGGCAATGAAAGAAGCTTACACCCAATCCACCACCACCATGCGCGAACGGATGGAACAATTGACGGGCGGACTGAATATTCCGGGTCTCTAATTTCGATTGCCTCGCCCATTTCCCAACAGCGGAAATGGGCGAGCGATCGCATAGCTGGCGCTGTTTTGCAAGGCATCCATCCCTTGACAAAAACGCCAGCTATTTAATTGGGAAAAACCTCGAGGGGACAAACCCGTTACCAGAAATCTCCCGTAGGAGGCAACCGACAATTCGTCCTACAATAACATCTTCTATCCTACCCGATCGCGATCGCGAGCATGCGGCCTGCTGACGAAAAAAATATTACAATTCACCCCATCCCCACCCTGAAGCGGGAAACCACGCCTCCATTGGCGTTACCGTTCTGAGAAACGGCAACCCGGGGGAATCTAGAAAACCACAGAAGTGCAATTCACCACACAACCAGGGAAAAAATCAGCGATGCCTTATAAACTGTTGTTTGTCTGCCTTGGTAACATCTGCCGCACTCCGGCAGCAGAAAACATAATGAATGACCAAATCCGGCAAAGAAACCTACAAGATAAAATTATCTGCGACTCTGCCGGCACATCCAGCTATCATCTGGGGAGTCCGCCGGATCCGCGCATGGTGGAAGCTGCCAAAAAACGGGGCATGACCTTCATCGGACAAGCGCGGCGCTTTCAAAAATCCGATTTTGAGAACTTCGATTTAATCCTGGCAATGGATCGGGAAAACTACGCCGATATTCTCGCCCTAGATCCCCAGCAGAAATACAGACAAAAAGTCCGCATGATGTGTGACTTTTGCCGACACCACCAGCTCAAAGAAGTGCCCGATCCGTATTATGGCGGTCCCCAGGGATTCAACCGAGTCATCGATTTGCTAGTAGACGCCTGCGAGGGAGTGTTGGATTTTGTGATGCAAGGGCAATCGGAAACCGCGAAACCCAACTGAGGAAAGGCAAAGGGTGAAACCGCAATTTGCCATCCGCCACGAGAGTGGGATTATTCGACCATATGATGCTTCATGGCGAAGCGAACTAATTCGGCGCGATTGGTGGTGTCAGTTTTTCTAAACAGGGCGCTGACATATTTTTCCACGGTGCGCGGACTCAGGTGGAGACGATCGCCGATTTGAGCGTTAGAAAGACCCGTAGAGAGTAAATCCAACACCTCTCGTTCGCGATCGGTGAGGGGAATGGACCGAGGCCCCGACTCTCCGGTACAGGAGGATGGTTCGGCGGTTGGGGGAGGGCCGACCTGCAATGGCGATCGCTCCCCATTCCCATTTTTCGGGGGTGAGTGTGGTTCATCTCGCCGCGAGAAACGCCACTGGGCTTGGATAAGCTGCGATCGCTCCAATAGATTGCGAATCACTGCCCCCAACTCTTCCAATTCAAACGGCTTGGGCAAATAAACGTCACACCCAAGCTGATACCCTAAAATCCGTTCCCGGGTTGAGGCGCGCGCGGTCAAAAAAATCACCGGCAACAAGCGCAAGGCCGGTTTTTGGCGAATGCACTTCACCAGATCGTAGCCGTCCATTTCCGGCATGATGATGTCAGTGACCATCAAGTGGGGTTGATATTCCTCCACTTTCAACAGCGCCTCTTGACCATTAACGGCGCTAATCACCGAATAGCCAGACTCCTCCAGATAATGGCAGATCGACAGACGAATTGCAAAATCATCATCAACAACAAGAATCGTCAAGGGCATGGGGGGCAGAGTGCAAGCTTACTGAATGCAGACGCCACCGATGGGGTTGCCGTAAGCAGCCAAACGTGAAATCCAATCCTCCTATGGTCTCCCATTTGACTTCTCCCGGGTTCCACCGCAGTGGCGTCCATAACTTCTAGCCTAAGTCAATTCCCGCTTCAGGGGAAGCTACCTTACCGGGGAGAGACCATTAAACTGGCGGGTTGTGCCAAGTTGCCCGATAAGCTGACCTCTCGCTGATTGGCATCGAGATGGCGCAAGATGTGATAAATGGTTTCCACGCGATCGCTCGCCTGGGCTTTCTGCGCCAAGGCTTCTAGAGACAAGGGTTTTCCTTCGCTTTTCACCACCTGCACCACGCGCTTTTGCAGGTCCAAAATTGCCGCTGCTGCCTTTTTCCCCGCCTCTACACCGGGTTGGTGATAGGCATTAATATTGGTCAGGGAAGCATAGAATCCCACGGCGCGATCGTAAAGCGCGATTAATGCCCCCACGGTGCGCGGATTCACTTCCGGAATCGTCAGGGTAATCGAATCGCGCTGGTTATCGTAAATTGCTTTGCGAGTCCCGTAGAGAAACCCCATTAAATAATCCCCCGTCGTCACTCCAGTATCGATTTCGGGCGACTCTCCGTGGCGATCGTGCAATACCTCAATCAATGTCAAAAAGAAATTCGGCACCCCTTCGCGCAGTTGCTGCACGTAAGCGTGCTGATCCGTGGATCCTTTATTCCCATACACCGCAATGCCTTGATGTACGATATTGCCGTCGAGGTCTTTCTCTTTCCCCAAAGACTCCATCACCAATTGCTGCAAGTAACGACTGAATAGCAATAGGGAATCTTTGTACGGTAGCACTACCATGTCTTTTTCGCCGCGCCCGTTGCCGACAAAATACCAGGAGAGCGCCAGGAGGGCGGCGGGGTTTTGTTTGATGTCCGAAATGCGGGTGGCATCGTCCATTTCCTTGGCACCGGCTAACATGGCGCGAATGTCAATTCCCTGCAATGCGGCGGGGACTAAGCCGACGGCGGACATTTCTGAGGTGCGTCCTCCTACCCAGTCGTGCATGGGGAAGGTGTCGATCCAGCCTTCGGATTTGGCTTGTTTGTACAGGGCACTGTTGTCGCCGGTGATGGCGACGGCATGTTTGGCGAAGTTCAATCCCTGACGGGCAAAGGCGTTTTCTACTTCGATCGCGCCGTTGCGCGTGTCTGGGGTGGTGCCGGATTTGGAAATCACCAAGACGAGGGTGGTAATCAGCCGGTCTTTGAGCTTTTCGAGGAGGGCGTCGATGCCGGCAGGGTCGGTGTTGTCGATAAAGTGAATCGCCATCGGGGGAAAATCGGCGGCGAGGGCTTCTGCCACAAATTCCGGCCCGAGGGCGGATCCGCCAATGCCAATGGAGAGGATGTCGGTGAATTTGGACGCTTCTGGGGGATGGATCTCTCCACTGTGGACTTTTTTGGTCCAGGCTTCGATATGTTCGAGGTTTTCGACGATATCTTTTTTGAGTTCGGCATTGGGGGCCAGATCCGGGTTTCGCAACCAATAGTGCCCCACCATCCGGTTTTCGTCGGGATTGGCGATCGCTCCTTCTTCTAAGGCTTCCATGTCTTTAAAGGCTTTCTCGAATTTCGGCTTCATGGATTCGACGAATCCTTCATCGAATCGCATCCGACTGACATCGAGATAGAATTGTAGCCCTTCGTGATAGTAGAGCCAGTTTTGATAGCGTTGCCAGAGTGCAGCAGCATCCATACGATTTCTCAACTTATCTTGTTTTCACTAACCACAAGTTTACAAAAGAGAGGTGGAATGCTATTGTCTGTGGGAAGCATTTTCCCGGCAGTATAGACACAATCGTGCCGGCGAATGAGGACTATCGCGCCGCATCAATTCCTTTGTAACTACTCATTCACTTATAGGCGTCTCCCACCTCGGGAATGGGGAGAATGCGAAGGAACTTGACTACGTGACCGATGACCTCGATGGCAATCAGGTAATTGTCGAAGCGAAACCGATAAAAAATCGGACTGGAACCCAACTGATGGAGGTCTGGCAAGTCTTGGAGGCGATCGAGATGCACGAATTTATGGAAGACGAACTCATAGACCCGCTCAAAGTTTGGGGGCTTTAAGCGGTTTAGATCGCGAAGAAACGACCGAGTGTAGCGCACGTCGAGAAGCACGGATGGCAAAAGTTTCCCCTCTCTGACTAGACAGCAGGGATGTTTGAGTGATTAGAGATTATCATAGCAACTCCAAAAATTTTATGGCCGCTTCACGGGTGAGGCTATCTCCCGGGGTCAGATTGCTCTGGGCTTCCTGAATTGCCCGCAGCACGTACAGGTCGTAATAAAGACTTTCTACCACATTCCGGACTTGTTGTAAATCCTCATCAGACATTTGCTCGACTTGCCAATACAGTTGATGAATTAGGTGGCGGACTTTTTTTCTCAAAACACTCATGGATTTGCCTAGCTCGTGAGTTGTTGCTGCTAGTTTATCCTATTTTAGAGTCGGTAGAGGAAATTTTCGATGCGCCTCCTATGGGGCAAGTTTTGGCGACTATCACCTCCGCTTTCACTTGGGATGCAGCCCCATTTTACGGGAGATTAGCCAATCTTTGAACCGATCCGGGAACCGGGCGATCGCGGCTTTCACGTAAATGCCCTCCCCTACTAAATAGCGGGTTTTTGGTTTGGGGGAAGCGATCGCATGGATTGCGGCTTTTGCTACATGTTCGGGTGCAATCCCCGTGGTTTCCGATGCAAACATATTTGCTTTTATGTTTTCCACCATTTCTCCATACAGGCGTTTGAATTCGGTGGGATTGGGGAGGGTATCGATAATTTTCTCCGCCGCCGTTAATGATTTATGCCAAATCGGGGTATTGATGCTTGCCGGTTCGATGAGGCTAACCGCAATGCCCCAAGGTTGCAACTCCATTCGCAACGAATCGGTTAAGGCTTCTAGGGCAAATTTTGAGGCACAATAAGGGCCGAGAAAGGGAAAGGCAATTTTGCCGGAAACTGACCCCATATTCACGATTCGTCCTCGCGCTTGGCGTAGTAATGGCAAAAACACCTGGGTGGTGGCAATTTGTCCGCAAACGTTGACATCTAACTGCTTTCTGAGTTCTTCGATGGGAATGAATTCTAATGGGGAAGCAATGGCAATGCCGGCATTGTTGATTAAGGCATCTAAACCGCGATCGCCTACGGTTTCGCGCACTTTTTGGCAAGCGGTTTCCAGGGTTTGGCGATCGCAGATATCGATAATCACGGGGGTCAATCGTTCGGACGCGAGTTGTTTTAATGCGTCTGCATCTTCCCACTTGCGAACGCCTGCAAATACTTGATAGCCTAATTCATCCAGTGCGATCGCGCAAGTTTTGCCAATGCCGGTGGATGCCCCTGTAATCACAACTGTGGGATTGACTTTTTCCTTCATTTGTGCTATAATAATAAACCCTATTTATTGCAATCAATCAAGCCAAATATTCAACCTATTTATAGCAGGTGTGAACGAATTTTGTTGGCGTTGGCGGTAGTTTGGCTCAGTTCCCAGAGCAATAATTCTGGGAACGAGGCCAACCTTTTTCCCTGCAATTTTCCCTAAACTTATTGTAAATCTAAAAGCGGTTCATCTAGGGGAATAGAGGGTTGTTCGAGAGGTCGAATGATAGTCGGCGATGTGGTATTTTCGCGTGCCTCTTGTTGAAATATGGCTTTCAAAGCCATATTGAGAGTTTCTGCCATCACGATTTGATTTTCATAGGCAACAATGACCCGAGCTAAAATGGGCAGACTATTTTCTTCGGCTTCGATGTAAAGCGGTTCGACATAGAGCAAAGACTGTTCGATAGGAATGACTAACAAATTGCCTTGAATCGCGCGAGACCCTTGGCGATTCCACAGAGAGATTTGCTGGGAAATAATCGGGTCTTGATTGATGCGCGCTTCAATTTGCTCTGGTCCGTAGACTAGTTCTTGTTTGGGGAACTGGTAGAGCAAAAGTTTGCCATAATTAATGCCATCGGAACGACCCGCCAACCATGCAATTAAGTTGTTGCGACTTTTCGGCGTAAAGGGGTGCAGCAGAATAAATTCTTCTGAGGTTTCCGTGGGAAGTTTCATAATCAGATAGTAAGGTTCCACGGGTTGGCGTTCGCTGGCATAGATTTCGTTTGGAACCCGCCATTGGTCTTCTCGGTTATAGAAGACTTGGGTATCGGTCATGTGGTAGGTGAGCAAGCGTTCGGATTGGATATTAAAGAAATCCACCGGATAGCGAATGTGACTGCGAAGCGTCACCGGCATGGTGTCGATGGGTTTGAGCAGGTTGGGAAAAATAGCGTTCCAGGTATTGATAATGGGGTCCGAGGGGTCGGCGATGTAGAAATCCACGTCACCATTGTAGGCATCCACGACGACTTTGACCGAGTTGCGGATGTAGTTAAATTTGTCCGGACCGGGTTCGGAATAGGGGTAGCGATCGCTAGTGGTATAGGCATCGACGATCCAGTAGAGGAAGGTATCGTCGGAGGGGGAAGATTGGGTGGAGGGAGAGACGCCAGGGTTGTATAATCGGGTATTGGCCACCACCAGATAGGGGTCGCTATCGAATTTCAGGAATGGCGCGATCGCTTGAATGCGCTGTTTGATATCCCGGCGGAATAACAACTTGGTGTCCGGGGTAAAATTATCCGTAAATAACATTTGCCAATTATTTAAGTATTTGGCAAAGCTCAAGCGACGCCACCAAGCGCCGATGGGAATCCCACCGTTCCCGTCGTAGGTATTGTAAACATTTTCATCGCCACTGGGATAGTCCAGTTCTTTCACCTTGCTGGGGGCCATGACGTAAGTATCGGTAATTTCGCCGTAGTAAAGGCGGGGATGACCGATGGGAATGCTGGCGCGAATCCGATCCTCTGTGGTGCGTAAGGTACTTTCGATAACGCTAGAGGGGTCTATGCCGATATCCCGGACGAAATAATCGGGTAAGCCGCCCGGACCGACAGTATTCACGGGGCTGAGGGTAAAGCCGTAGCCGTGAGTATAAACCAGGTGTTGGTTAATCCAGGTTTGGGCTTCGGCGGGAACGGCGCTGTAGTCCAGTTCGCGGGCGGCGAGGATGACTTGCTGGCGTTCCGTGGGGGGTTCGTTGGGTTCCGGGTCGGCTTTTTTCAGGGTATAGCGATCGATGTCGGCGTCGGGAAATTTGTAGTAAAGGCGAATTTGCTGGAGTTGACGATTGGTTTGCAGGAGGGGGCGGCTATCCCAGAGGCGGATATTGCGGATAGTGAGGTCATTTTCCAGGATATCCTCGTAGGTGAGGGTATCTTGGGGGTTAAAGATTCGGACATCGATGCGGGCGAGGTCGAACGCTTGGCGAGTAAAGGCGATGCTGCGTTCGATGTAAGGGCGTTCCCGTTCGAGTTCGTTGGGTTGGACGATAAAGCGCTGTACTGCGCCGGGGATCAGGTAGCCGCCGATCGCCACCAGGGAGATATATACACCTAATATCTGCAGAACGCGCCCGAGTTCTTGGGGTTCGCGTTTGCCTCCTCTGAGTTGGAAGAGGAGAAACAGGGCGATCGCGGCGGCGAGGAGGCTCAAGCCGGTATCCATCCAGAGTTCGGCATTGGCTTCGGTATAACTGGCCCCATAGGTGACGCCGGCAGCTGAATAAAGTAGTTGATAGCGCAGCAGCCAATAGCGCAGGGCGATCGCCAACATCGTAGCAGCGCCCAAACCATGTAGGTGGCGCAATTGGGCTTCGGAAAAGCCGGGAAATCGACCTTCGCTGATGCTATTTCCGGAGACGAGATAGACGATTCCCGAGGCGCATAGGGCGAATAACAATACCCCAATTAGCCAAAATTCTAGTAATTCCCACAGGGGAAAGGTGAAGATATAAAAGCCAATGTCTCGGTGAAATACGGGGTCGGTGAGATTAAAGGCGCTGGGATGGAAAAAGACCAGCACTTTGGCCCACTGACCGGAGAGGATGGATCCGAAGCCCAAACTGAGTAAGGCGGCGATCGCGTAGAGCACGCGCGGTTCTATCATCACCACCACCGTCAACAGCAGCAGCAGTCCCATTTGCCACCAGCTTGCGGACGCCTGCTGAAAGACTTCTTCTCCGGATTTAATGCCAAATCCTACTGGGATGGAGGGAGAATCCACCAACATCCAAGAGTTGGGTTGCCAATATTCTGCTGCGACTTGCCCGTAGTAAATCACGATCGCCCCCACCAGGAGTCCCAAGAGTGCCAGCAGCGCCAATAGGGTTTCCAGGCGCACGGCGGTGGCGGGATTGGGGGTGGGGAAGGGGGGGTTGGGAATGGGATAGCTAATTTGGCGCTTCCATCGGTCTTGTCCTTGGGGTTGTTGGGGGAAACTGCGGCTGAGTAGTCCTAATTTCCCATACTTGAGCCGAGACGCGAGGAGGAGATTTGCGCCGAGAAAGCCGCCGGTCATCAGGAGTCCCAGCAGCAGTAAGGCAAAGCGGGTTCCGATCCGCAGCCAAAATACGTCTGAGTAGCCTACTTCGGCAAACCAGAGGCTTTCGGTGGTGATGCGGGCGAATAGCTCTATGCCGATCCACAGACCCAGAATCACCGCGATCGCCGGCAAGGCGCTTTGCCACAACCCTTTTTGCATAGCAATTTTAGAATAATAGAGTTTAGACTGTAGAGTTTTAATTTTAGCTCGCTGGCAGGTTCAACGCCCGAGTGCGAGGGCTTCGATACATTTTCTTTGCTTATTTTCCCAATGATTTTTATCCCCTCCTCGGGAGGATAGAGGTGGAGTGGCTTGGCTCCCTGGACTCCGAAAAATAGGAGCCGAAGAGTCGAGAAACAAAACAGCGGCGGCGAACGAAAAAGAATATTTTCCGATTTTCCGACCTTCTGTTTCCCGACTCTCCGGCAAAAAATGTGCAATTTAGATGTTTTAAATCCGAAAGAGAAGGAAAGAGCGGGCGATCGCGAATGGTCGCGTTAGCTGTACTGTTGACCGGAGCGCTGATCCGACTCCAGATTAAACAGCACTCGTAACGTTTCCATTGCTTGACGGCGCGCCTCAATATCTTGCTGCGCCCGCAATTGCACCATTGGGTCGTGTAAAATCTTATTAACGATCCCGCGCGTGAGGGCTTCAATCACCTCTTGATGTTTTTCAGCAAATTCCGATCCCAAGCGAGACAGAGCTTTTTCTAACTCTTGTTCGCGAATGGTTTCGATTTTTTGCCGCAAGCAGCTAATGGTGGGCACGGTTTCCAGACTGCGCCACCACACATCAAACGCTTCGACCTCTTCTTCGAGCAATCCTTCCGCTTCCATTGCCATTTGGCGGCGACTTTCTTGGTTTTGAGCCACCACAGCTTTCAAGTCATCCACATTAAATGCTTGAACGTTGGGCAATTCGTTCACATCGCCGTCCACATTGCGCGGGACGGAAATATCAAACAGCATCAATTGGCGATCGGGGTTTAAACCGGATTCGAGTACCGCGCGATCGAGCAGGGGTTGATTAGAGGCGGTACTGGTAAAGACAATATCCGATTCGGCAATCACCTGCATCATATCCGACAACAGATGAAGTTGCAGTTCCACATCTTTAAACTTAGCCGCCAATTCTTCTGCCCGTCGCAAGGTGCGGTTGACGATGCAGATTTCCGTGGCTCCTTTCGCCAGGAGATGTTGCACCAGCAGGCGAGACATTTTACCCGCGCCAAGAATGGTGACGCGAGAACTGGCAAAATCTTGCATTTTAACCAAGGCGAGTTCCACCGCCGCCGAGCTGATGGAGACTGCACCGGTGCCGATGCTGGTTTCGGTTCGCACCCGCTTCCCTGCGGTAATGGCTTGTTTGAGCAGGCGGTTGAGAATGCGTCCGACGCCTTTATGTTGCTGGCCCAGTTTGTGGGTATTTTTGACCTGAGCGAGGATTTGCCCTTCGCCGAGTACCAAGCTATCCAAACCGGCTGCCACGCGCATCAGATGCATGACGGCATCTTCTTGCAGCAAAATAAACAGATGTTGGCGCAGTTGCTCGACGGGGAACTGACTGTGTTCCGAGAGAAATTGGATTAATTCTCGAACCCCGGCGTCGGTGGAGCTGGTGACGAAATAAATTTCTAAGCGATTGCAGGTGCTAAGGATAGCAACTTCTTCAATATGGGGATAACTGCATAAATGGGCGATCGCTTCTTTCGTCTGCGGTTCTGGAATGCTTAGCTTTTCGCGAATTTCAACCGGTGCTGTCTTATGGCTAAGACCTACGACTGCAATATTCATCCTTTCTCCCTGAAGTTTTTAGTCTTGCAAGCCTGACGCGATGTACTTGTACTGGAAAGACCAGTATTGAATTGCGTCCAGAGCGATTGAATTAATCGAGTTGTTTTGTGTGTATCTTAATTCAACCCGGGGTGCATTTGTACCCTGCACCGCATTTCCCGAACGATCTGTCCAGGCTTTTCTCGCCGTTCCACCACTGTTTTCCGAGGGCGGAGAGGGGCGGCATTGTCTGGTCCGCCCCACAGGCGGAAGTCGGAAAAATAGTGTGAGAGCCGTTCGGGATACTCACTCCTCTATTCCCCAATTTATCTGACTTTTTCCGTCTTCCTGGTGCAACAGCGCCTCAACTTGTGGGTTAACGCAATTGCAGGTTCTTCGGATGGTCGAACATGTGAACCGTGTCCACAAAGCGAGCGGTTTGCGACTGACTCGAAATCACCAGGGCTTGAGTGCGCGCGCCGCCGTGGAAGAAGCGGACGCCTTCCATCAAGGTACCGGGGGTAATGCCACAGGCGGCGAACAGCACGGTTTCGCCACCGGCTAATTCTTCCGCGTTGTACACTTTATCGGGATCCTCGATCCCCATTTCTTTCAGGCGAGCGATGTTGCCTTCTTTGCTTTCGCCAATCAGTCCGGTTTTTACCACATCGGGGTCGTAAATGAGCTGACCTTGGAAGTGTCCGCCCAAGCAGCGCATAGCGGCGGCGGAAATCACGCCTTCTGGTGCCGCACCGATACCCATCAGGGCGTGAATGTTGGTTCCGGAGAAGGCGCAAGACAAGGCGGCGGAGACGTCGCCATCGCTAATCAGACGCACCCTGGCTCCAGCGGCACGGATTTCTTCGATCAGTTCTTTGTGACGGGGCCGGTCCATGACCACCACCACCAGTTCCTCGATGGAACGATTCATGCAATCCGAGATAATTTTCAGGTTCTCGGTGGGGGTTTTATTGATATCCACATGGTTTTTGGCCACGGCGGGGGCCGCCAGTTTCTTCATGTAGAAGTCTGGGGCGCGGAATAGTCCGCCTTTTTCGGAAATGGCGAGTACCGCCATCGAGCCGTTTTGTCCGTAGGCGACCAAGTTGGTGCCTTCGCAGGGGTCAACGGCAATATCGATTTCGGTGAGCTGATCGGGTTCGCAGTATTGACCGGCATCTTCGCGGGTGCAGATGCCTACTTCTTCGCCGATGTACAACATCGGGGCTTCGTCGCGCTCTCCTTCACCGATGACGATTCTGCCGCGCATGTGGATTTTGTTCATCCGTTCGCGCATTGCTTCTACCGCTACGTGGTCGGCGGTGTTTTTGTCGCCTTTACCCATCCATCGAGCGGAGGCGATCGCCGCTTGCTCGACTACTTCAATAATCTCTAAGCCGATTACATTATCCACGGAAATTTATCCTCCCAACTGCCTTACTAGGCGCATATCTGCTGGCTACAACCGTCTAAAAGTCTATCAGAGTCCGGATACCCTTGCCGATTCTGTCTGGGCTGAGTTTTTGTTAAGTTTTGCTGCGCTTCGGGACTGGCGCTTCTGTGACTTAGACTGGGAGGGAATTTCGCGCTTTTGAAAATTTTATGACACTCCACTTTGGCTTTTGGCGCTTTTCCCGCTGTGGGCAGTTTGGCGGTGGCGATCGCACCTACGCACGGATCCTCCTTCGCGGGGTTTCCCCCTTGGGTAAATCACAATCCCTTTTGCCCTAAATACCGACTCTGGCAAAAAGCTGCTACTCTGGTTTCTGCAGCAATCCCCTATCCGAAGCGCGCAAATCAACTCATGCAAGACATCTTAGGTGTTGAGGAGTCGGCCATTGACTTTCCAGAGGATCCGGTAAGCCCGCTCGCCCTGGGTCGCGATCGCCTATTTTCCCACCCCACCGACAATCTCCCCCCGTCTGGTGGGTTCGATGGCGATTTTTATCTGCGCTCTTACCCCGATGTAGCCGCAGCGGTTGCCACTGGCTCGTTTGACAGTGCGTGGCAACATTGGCTGCTCTACGGTCAGGGGGAAGGTCGCTGGCCGGTGCCTCCTGAGTCCCCGGCGGATGCGATCGCCGTGGATCCCCTGACCGGCAACTCCCCGGTTTCTGTGCAACTGCAAAACCAGTTCTCGACTTTACCATTAAGTTTTATTACAAATGCTGGACAATTTGACCCTGATGTGCAGTTCCAGGTCAAAGGTGCCGGCCATACTCTGTTTTTCACGCCGGAGGAAGTGGTCTTCTCCGCCTCGGCACCCAGCGCGCCTCAAGGTAACGCCGACCCCCTGACTACGGAGGTGCGTCAGCGCTTTCTCGGTGCTAATCCCCAACCGGCGATCGAAGGTAGGGACAAACTCCCCGGGGTCGCCAACTTCATCGGCACCGATTCTTCCCTCTCCTACCATAATGTTTCCACCTATGAAAACATCGCCTATCGTCAACTTTACGAGGGCATTGACTTAATTTATAGCGGCACCGATGGCACCCTGAAAAGCGAATTTATTGTCGCCCCCGGTGCTGACCCCAACCAAATCCAAATCAACTATAGCGGCACGGAGGCCATCACCCTGCGCGAGGATGGCGCACTTATCTTGCATACTCCCCTGGGCGAATTAATCGAAACTGCTCCGGTGGTTTACCAAGATATCGAAGGCACCCGGGTCGCCATTTCTGCCTCTTACCAAATCGGGGAAAATAATACGGTTGCTTTTAATCTGGCCGAATACAATCCAGACTATCCCCTAATCATCGATCCAACTTTGCAATATTCCACCTATTTAGGCGGAAACTTGCAAGATACGGGAGAAGCGATCGCGCTGGATGGTGCGGGCAACATTTACCTGACGGGCAACACGATTTCCCGGGATTTCCCCACGCAAATCCCTATCCAAGAAACTCTCAGCAATCCCGAATCCTTCGCATTTGATGCCTTTATCACCAAAATCTCTAACGATGGCAGTTCCATCATTTACTCTACTTACCTCGGGGGCACTGGTGAAGAAAACAGCTTAGATATCGCCGTTACTGCAGGGGGCAATCCCATCATCACCGGGCAAACTCGTTCCCCGGATTTCCCCACTACCAATACTGCATTGCCGCCGCCGGAGGTGGAGGAAGATGCCGATCGCGTGGATGCCTTTGTCACTAGACTGACGTCCAATGGCGCTTTTCTGGAATACTCTACTTACTTAGGCGGAACTCAATTCGATTCGGGGAATGGAATTACCCTGGATACAGAAGGCAACATTTACGTTGTCGGGGAAACCAATTCCCAGAATTTCCCTACTGTAAATCCGATTCAAGATACCCTGGGAGAAGGGGGACAAGAATCGGATATTTTCATCAGTAAGTTTTCGCCGGTGGGCGAGTTGCTGTACTCTACCTATTTGGGCGGATTTAGTCGGGATGTGGGGAATGCGATCGCGGTGGATACTGGCCAAAATATCTATATCACCGGCCAAACCAATGCGGATAATTACCCCTTGGTGAATGAATTTCAACGGCGTTTCAGCGGGGGCGGCGATGCGTTTGTGACGAAGCTCAATCCCGAGGGCAGTGAGTTGATTTTCTCCTCTTTCTTGGGAGGACGCGATCGCGATGTGGGGAATGCGATCGCCGTGGATCCGGCAGGAAATGTGTATGTGGCCGGCACCTCCGGGGTCCCGCGCGCGGCACAACCACAAGCGATTCAAGGGTTAGGGGATTTCCCGGTGGAAAATGCCTTGCAAGGGTCTTTGCGTGGGTTATCCGATGCCTTTGTCACGAAACTGTCTCCTAGTGGCGAGACGGTGATTTTTTCCACCTTTCTGGGCGGAAGTGGTTTTGAAGAAGGCAACGATATGGCGATCGACCGGGAGGGGAATGTTTACATTACCGGGGAGACCAATTCTGCGGACTTGCCTACCTTATTTGTGGTACAACCCTCCTTTGGCGGGAGTGGCGATGCGTTTGTGGGCAAGTTGACGGCGACGGGAGAGGCGATCGACTATTTAACCTACCTGGGAGGAAATGGGTTCGACGCGGGGAATGGAATTGTGGTGGATAGTGCGGGAACTGCTTATGTGACGGGACAAACGGCGTCGGTTAATTTCCCGACGGTGAATCCCTTACCGGAAATGCCGGGAGGAATTGCGGGAGATGCGTTTGTGGCGGCGATCGCACAACCGTTGCCCCCACCGCCCCCGCCACCGCCGGAACCCACACCGCCGCCTGGAGGGGAAGTTCCGCCGCCTGGAGGGGAAGTTCCCCCAGGGCCACCGCCACCGCCGCCACCGCCGCCAACGTTTGAAAACCTAATCGAGTTTGTCTCCCAAACGGGTCTCGATCCGCTGACGGTGTATTTTGACGAGTCGCTTTATTTAGCACAAAACCCGGATATCGCCGCAGCAGTAGAGGCGGGTGACATTGCCAGTGGGTTGGAACATTTTCGGGTGTTCGGCGAGGCGGAGGGACGCGAAGCCCCCACCCCCCTATTCGATGAAGGGGAGTATCTGGTGGACAATCCCGATATTGCGGCGGGGGTTGCGGCTGGGGTGTTTGAAAGTGGGTTCGACCATTTCGTGAATTTTGGGTTTTTTGAAGGGCGCGATCGCCGCGCGACGCTTTTTCTGGAAGACTTTTATCGCGAGCAAAATCCCGATATCGCTGAGGCGATATCGGCGGGGGTTTTTGATACGGCATTCGGTCACTATATCCAATTCGGACAGTTTGAAGCACGCCGTCCTAATGTGGCTTTTGACGAGAATTTTTATCTGGCCGAAAATCCAGAAGTGGCGGCGATCGTTCGCGCCGGTGGGTTTAACAGTGGGTTCGACCATTTCGTGGAATTGGGGGAATTACAGGGTCGTCAACCTAGCCCGATTTTTAACGAAAATGCCTATCTACTGGCGAATCTCGATGTTGCCCGGGCGGTGAATCGCGGGGTGTTTCGCAGTGGGTACGAACATTTCGTTTTGTTCGGTTTTGAGGAGGGCCGTTCCGGTACGGGATAAGCTACAATAAACCAGCGCCAGTCTCGTCAAGGTGCAAACCTCCCTGGCGATCGGGTGTGGTTTTCCCTCCTTGGCGATCGGGCAATTCATTTGTAAGGTATTTTGAAACCAGAACGTTTCAATGCTTTAAAATCTTCTGAGTACAATTACATAATAAGGAGGAAAACCTTGTCCGTACAGACCGTTGAAAAACGTTCCACTGTTCGCAAAACAGCACCGCGTTATCGCGTGTTGCTGCATAATGATGACTTCAATCCGATGGAATATGTGGTGCAAGTGCTGATGCAAACGGTGTCGAGTCTGACTCAACCCCAAGCGGTCAGCATTATGATGGAAGCCCATACCAACGGAATCGCATTGGTGATTACTTGCGCCCAAGAACATGCCGAGTTCTATTGCGAAACGTTGAAAACCCACGGACTGACGAGTACGATCGAACCGGACGAGTAGCAACAAAGGCGCTGAAGCGTGAAAGATTATTTGAGTCGCGTTGGGAAATATCCCGCGCCCGCGAGATTGGCACTTTTCTTGCTGTTGCTTCTCGCCGTTTGGGGTCCGATTGGTTTACCCCTTTATTGGCTCGTTCCGGACCCAAATTGGGCGGGCATTCTGGCGATGACCGGCTTATATGCCGCGTTTATTTTCCTCGCCCGGTTGTGGGGTCGCTATGTCTACGGGCAACCTCAGATTCTGCGCCTTTATGGGCTAGAATTCTCTCGCAAAAATGGCCAAGACCTCTTCGGAGGACTTGGCCTTGGTTTGTTCGGTTTGCTGAGTTTGTTGACCCTGGAAACTCTGCTGGGATGGTTGGAATGGCAGGTGCCGAATCTGTCCGGTTTGCCCCTGGTGATGGGGGAAGGGTTGCTGGTGGCTTTGGGGGTGGGGTTTGCTGAGGAATTGTTATTTCGCGGCTGGTTGTTAGATGAGTTACAGCGCGATTATTCCCCGGGAGTATCGTTGGGGGCGAATGCTACGATTTTCGCTGTGCTGCATTTTATTAAGCCTTGGGAAGAAATTATTCGCACGTTTCCGGCGTTTCCTGGCTTGGTGTTGTTGGGATTGACCTTGGGTTGGGCGAAGCGATCGCGCGAGGGTCGTCTCGGTAAACCCATTGGCTTTCATGCCGGCTTGGTTTGGGGATATTATATCATTAATGTGGGTCAATTGGTGCAATATTCCGGCGCGGTTCCGGCTTGGATTACCGGGTTGGATAACAATCCGTTGGCGGGGGTGATGGGATTGCTGTTTTTGGGCGCGATCGCCACTGCTATGTATCGCACCAGCCCCCCAGACCTCGCTAAGTGAGAAAACGAACATCCGGCAATTGTATATTATTGAATCGGGAGGATAGAGATGAGAGTTATATTTGCAATAGCCACCAGTTTGATGGCGATCGCGGGATGGGCGATGCCGGTGCGATCGCAAGACAGCGCCCCGGTTTCTGAGTCCGCGCCTCGGGCACAAGCCCCGGTAACGCGCGAGCAAATTGTCCGCGCTTGCGTGCAAGACCGGGTGGAAGTTTTACCCCCACTTTATACTGATGTTCCCCGGAATCATTGGGCCTATTCGTCGGTACAAAAAATCGGCTATTGCGGTCCGTTTCGTTCCGCAACACCACCGGAATTAATAGAAAGATTGATTCGCGAAGGGGATTTGTTGCCGCAGCAATAGCGGGGGATTGAAGCGGGCGATTAAAATCGCGCCAAACCAAACCAAGTCCGCCTACGCGGACTCTTTTTTTTACTCGTTACCAGGGTCAATTGAAGCTTTGGTGCGTGACCCCCGCCTCCAATCAGCGGTGAAATTGCCTCACCGAGTCCCGGGGGTCACGCACCCTACGGTGGTTATCGCTTTTTTCGACAATTATCGCAATGACCGCAACGCATGTTTTTGGCGGCGTCAGAGAAGCCGAATGCTGCTAATAAGAATTGCCAGCGACAGTGGCGGGTAAAGAGAAATTGTGCCATTTGTTTGGTTGCATTTTCGTTCTCCAATGTGGCGGGGAAATTGTGACCGGAAATGATATAATGAAACGGATCTCGCCATTGCAATTGGCCGGTACTGTGGAGCAGAGAAAGGGCGATCGCGCCGTTTTTGTATTTCCGAGTTACTGCGGCGATATTGCCTTGGGGGGGTAGTTTTTTGGCCAGTTGGCGGGCGCGTTGGTATTGCGATCGCTGCTGGGTGGCAAAAAATTCCCGTCGCTGTTTGTCTCCCGGATCGAGGAATCCGGTACATTCGCTAACCAGGGAAAGCGCGATCGCGGGTTTGCCATCGCGACCGGCGCGACCTACTTCTTGGATATATTCCGATAGCAATGCAGGGGTTTGGAAATGCACCACCCACCGCACGTTGGGTTTATTCACCCCCATGCCAAAGGCGCAGGTACAGACCACAAATTGCAGGCGATCGCTCATCCAGGCGCTTTCGATTTCCCGACGTTCTCGGGCACTTAAACCGGCGTGATAGGCGCGATTGGAAAAGCCTTCTTTGCCTAAGCGGGCGGCGAGTTTTTCTGCATCTTTTCGGGTGCGAACGTACACCAACCCGGCTTGCGATCGCTGGGATTTAATCACCTGAATTAACTGTTGCCAACGGTGTTTTGGCGTCCAAGCAATTTTAATTTGTAAATCCAAATTCGGGCGATAGGGATTATTTAAAAATAGTTGCGGTTGTTGCAGTTGCAATACCTTTTTGATTGTCTGTTGGGCGGCGGAATCTGCAGTGGCGGTAAAGGCAGCGATCGCCATTTTCGTTCCCGCCGGTTTCGACTGCAGCAACGCCGGACGCACCGCACCCAAACGCCGATAAGCCGGTCGAAAGGTATCCCCCCATTGTACCAAACAATGGGCTTCGTCCAAAATTAAACCATTTATCGGTAATTCCGGTTGCGATAAGCGTTCCCAAACTGGGGGACTCAGCAGGGTTTCCGGTGACAGATAAAGCAAGCGCAATTGATTTCGTTCGATTGCTGCGAGAGTTTTGCGCCGTTGCTGTTTGTCTTGTTCCCCATGTAACAATGCGGCGGAAAGCTGTCGCTGGTGCAGTTCTTGCACTTGGTTTTCCATCAACGCCACCAACGGCGACACCACGAGAGTAATGCCGGTTTGCAATATGGCGGGCAGTTGAAAGCAAATGGACTTCCCGCCACCAGTGGGTAACACAATCAGGGCGTCTTTCCCTTGCAAAAGGGTTTGCACGATTTCGCCTTGGGGGGGTCGAAAATCCGCATAACCCCAAATTTGCCGAAAGGCTTCGCGAACGTCGTTCCAGGATAAATTTCGATCGCAATTCATGGAAAAAACGGTATCGTTAAGGCAGATGATTGAGTAATTTTACTGGATTAAGATTGTGGAAGTTGAAATTATTGCCCATCGCGGTTTCTCTAGCATAGCACCGGAAAACACCCTGGCGGCATTTTCGGCGGCGATCGAACATCAAGCAGATTCCATTGAGTTTGACGTGCAGTTGAGTGCGGATGGGGTACCGGTGGTGTTCCATGATGCCACCTTAACTCGGATTACGGGTACCCTGGGCAAAGTTAGAAAAAGGACCGTGGCTCAACTGAAGGATCTGGATGCTGGGGTGTGGTTTAGCGATCGCTATCGCGCTGAACCAATCCCTACGTTAAAAGAAGCGCTGATTGCGATCGAATCGCTGAAAAAGTTTCTCTATCTGGAAGTCAAAACTCATCGCGCTTGGTCCGATACTCAAATCGATGAATTAGTGGATTTATTGCTCGAACTGGGATGGGCAAATCGCTGTATTCTGGCTTCGTTTAATCCGTTATTTATCGACCGAGTTCGTCAAAGAGCGGATATGCTCAATTTTGGCTATATCGTTTCTACCCGCAAGGGATATCGCACGCAATTAGTGAAAGCAGCCAATGCCGGCAATACGGTGATAATGAGTGCCTATCCGCTGTTGCTCAAATATCCGGGTTTGATTAAAGCCAGTCAAGAGCGAGGGGTCGATGTGGTAGCTTGGACTGTGGATAAACCCAAGGATTTTCAAAAGTTAGTGGAACTCGGTGTAGTTCGCATCGAAACCAATTGTTTGATCGGCCCTGGAGTGACGAAAAAGCGGCGGTTTTTACTGCGATCGCGATTCATGGATTGACCTGTGGCCTGTGCGGTGCCCTTTTCCTCGATTGAAGTGTATGGTGGACAATGCCTACCCTACCACTCCAGTAGCATGCCCACCATACAACTTCTATTTTACCGCTACTACCGCTAAGTTCCAAGCATAGCGCTTCATTAGCGGAATTTTTTTCAAAATTTTATCGAGGGTTTCCAATGCTAGATATTCCGATTCTAATCGCTCTGACTCGATAATAATCTTTTTCCAATAGCGCTCTTGGTTGGGATGGACTTTTTCAATCAAATAGAAGCGCAAAAATATCCAAAGAGTGGCCAGCCAAAAGGTATCGTAATGGGTTTGTGCAAATAGGGAACTGACAAAGTGGACGATATTAATATCTAGGGGCATTTCTGCTTCGGTTCTGACTTCAGTGGCCATGCGACGATAAACGTTAATAATCGGATTGTGCTTTAACGGATCCCAGAAACAAGCTTTTCCCCCGGGTTTGAGAACCCGGTGCATTTCTTGAATGGCTTGATGGGGGTCGCCGATATGGTGCAGCAGGTTAGCTGCATAGACAAAATCAAAGGTATTGTCGGGAAAATCTATGGCGATCGCATTGGTAATTTTTCCCTCGATTTTGACGTGATTTTTCGCCGCTAGCTGCATCGCTACCTCTACCATCCCTGGGGAATAATCCGCCGCCACGCAATCAGCTCCCCGTTGGGCAAAATAAACGCTATTTTCCCCCGCCCCACAGCCTAAATCTAACAAGCGTTTTCCGGCTACTTCTCCCATTTTATCCAGAATAAATCGATTTTCGGGAGCGGTACAGGCGGTAAAGTAATCGGCAACGCGAATTCCATCAATATCGATAGTTGCTGCCCAAGCGTCGTGAAATTGTCGTTCGTTTTCAAATCGATTGTCTGGCATGATTATTGACTGGAAATTTTCAGAGGGTGTTTCTCGTTCTCCATCGGTTCAGTGGCCCTCCTTTGTCATTCTCGCGTCGGCGAGAATCTAGAAATCAAGGGGGTACTTCACCGAGATGAGAACGGCGATAGTAATAAAATAGCAAAATAAAGTTTTGTCGAGGTTAGAGATAAACGATACTTAATCCTTCTGGGCGGGTTGGTAGCGGGGACAAGCTGTCACCCCTCAAAAGAAATTGCGATAGAATTGGTTGATTTGCCAGGGGTAGATACCGCGACACTTTAACTCGGGAAGGATGGGGAACTAATGCGTGTATAAAGTCATTGCATAAAGTGGTGGGGTTGGCATGGAGAAGGGGGATTGCGTTACATCGCATTTTGTGTTAAACTAAGAAAAAACACGTAACTGGAGAATACCATGAGTAATTCTACTGCTGAGAACCGATGGGAATTCTGGATCGACCGGGGGGGAACGTTTACGGATATCGTCGCCAAACGTCCGGACGGACAGTTGGTGATTCACAAGCTCCTTTCGGAGAACCCGGAACGGTACAACGATGCGCCGGTGCAAGGAATTCGGGAGATTCTCGGCATTTCAGCAGCAGAACCGGTGCCCCCGGAAATGATTTCGGTGGTGAAAATGGGCACCACGGTGGCGACAAATGCCCTGTTAGAACGCAAAGGCGATCGCACGGTTTTAGTGATTACCAAAGGGTTTAAAGATGCCTTGAAAATTGGCTATCAAAACCGTCCCGATATCTTTGCGCGGCAGATTGTTCTACCCGAAATGCTCTACGAAAGGGCGATCGAAGTCGAAGAACGCTACAGCGCCCGAGGACAAGAATTGCAACCGGTCAAGGAACAACCGTTAATTGCCGAGTTGCAAGGGGCATATAATGCGGGAATTCGCAGTTGCGCGATCGCCCTGCTGCATGGGTATCGCTATCCGCAACACGAGCAACAAATTGCCCAAATTGCCCGCGATATCGGGTTTACTCAAGTGTCGGTATCTCACGAAGTTAGTCCGCTGATGAAACTGGTCAGTCGCGGCGATACTACCGCGATCGATGCCTATCTCTCTCCAATTTTGCGGCGCTATATCGATCGCGTCGCCGGTGAGTTGAGCGATCGCGGCGGGGAAACCCCCCAACCCAGCAAAACCGACATCAAAAACCGCCTGATGTTCATGCAGTCCAACGGCGGTTTAACAGATGCCCAACAATTCCAAGGGAAAGATAGTATATTATCCGGGCCGGCGGGCGGCATTGTCGGGGCAGTGCAAACTAGCAAAATGGCCGGGTTTGAGAAAATTATCGGGTTTGACATGGGCGGCACTTCCACCGATGTGGCCCATTATAACGGCGAATACGAACGGGAATTTGAAACCGAAATTGCCGGTGTGCGCCTGCGAACCCCGATGATGTCCATTCACACTGTGGCGGCGGGCGGCGGTTCCATCTTGGTCTTCGACGGGTCGCGCTATCGCGTCGGACCCGAGTCTGCAGGGGCGAATCCCGGTCCGGCATGTTACCGCAAACAAGGGCCGCTCACGGTTACCGATTGTAATGTGATGTTAGGGAAAATTCAATCCAAATTTTTCCCGAAAGTGTTTGGACCGGATGGGAATTTACCCTTAGATGATGCGATCGTGCGGCAGAAATTTGCCGACTTAGCGCAACAGATAAAACGGGATACCGGGGACGATCGCACCCCGGAACAGGTGGCGGCAGGATTTCTGGCGATCGCGGTCGAAAACATGGCCAATGCGATTAAAAAAATCTCCCTCCAGCGGGGCTATGACGTATCCAAATATACCCTCTGCTGCTTTGGCGGTGCAGGGGGTCAGCACGCCTGCCAAATTGCCGATACCTTGGGCATGAAACAGGTGTTTATTCATCCCTTTGCCGGGGTATTGTCCGCCTATGGCATGGGATTGGCCGATATTCGCGCCATTCGCCAACGCAGCGTCGAAGCACCGTTATCCCCGGAAGTCATGCCGCAGGTGCAGCAAGTGGTGGCGCAATTAGCTACAGAAGGAACAGAAGAACTGCAACTTACTAGCAATGGCAAGGAAGAGATTCTTACTTTAGCAAAAGTGCATTTAAAATATCAGGGCACCGATTCGACTTTAGGGGTGGAATTTGCCGAAAATGCCTCAGCAATGAAAGCGGAATTTGAGGCCGCACATCGCCAGCGCTATGGGTTTATTAAAGAGGATAAACCCTTAATTGTCGAGTCGGTTTCTGTGGAAGTGGTGCAGAAAATGGAGACGCCAGAAGAGCCGAAAGTGTCTCGCCAGTCGCCCTCACTGCCTTCTCCAGTGGCGACGGTGGCAATGTACGATCGCGACGCATGGCACGATACTCCCGTGTATCAGCGCCAGGATTTGCAACCGGGCGATCGCATCTGCGGTCCGGCTATTATTATGGAACAAACCGGCACCAATGCAATCGCGATCGGATGGGAAGCAACATTGAGCGATCGCAATCATTTGATTCTCTCAAAACTTGTTGAATCCGGGGAAAATGATGCAGTTACAGAACTGCAAGCAGCAGGGATTGGAGAGCGTAATTCCACATCGAAACCAGACCCGGTGATGCTGGAAATTTTCAATAATTTATTCATGGCGATCGCCGAACAAATGGGCATTACCTTGCAAAATACCGCCTCTTCTGTTAATATTAAAGAACGGCTCGATTTCTCCTGCGCTATCTTCGATCGCCAAGGGCAACTTGTGGCCAATGCCCCCCATATTCCCGTGCATTTAGGCTCGATGAGCGAAAGCGTGCAAGCCTTAATTGCAGACAAAGGCGATCGCTTTCAACCCGGGGATGTTTTTGTCTCCAATAATCCCTACAATGGCGGCACTCATTTGCCCGATGTAACGGTGATTACCCCGGTGTTTGAAGAAAAAGGCAGTATTCTGTTTTATGTCGCCTCTCGCGGACATCATGCCGATATCGGCGGAATTACCCCCGGTTCCATGCCTCCCAACAGTACCAGCGTGGAAGAAGAAGGGGTTTTGTTGGATAATTTCCAACTGGTTCGCGCCGGAAAATTCCGCGAAGTCGAATTATTAGACTTGCTGAAATCCGGAAAATATCCGGTGCGAAATTCCGCCCAAAATATCGCCGATTTACAAGCGCAAATTGCCGCCAACGAACGGGGGGTGCAGGAACTGCGAAAAATGGTGGAAAATTTTGGCTTGGAAACCGTACAAGCTTATATGGTATTCGTGCAGGATAATGCAGAAGAATCCGTGCGGCGCGTGATTGAAGTGTTGAAAGATGGCGAATTTCGCTATCAAATGGATGGCGGCGGAGAAATTGTCGTCAGCATTCGCATCGATAACCATAATCGCCGCGCTCAAATCGATTTTAGCGGCACTTCTCCCCAACAATCGAGTAATTTTAACGCCCCGGAAGCAGTGTGTAAAGCGGCGGTATTGTACGTGTTTCGCACTTTAGTGGACGATAAAATTCCGTTGAATGCCGGCTGTTTGAAACCATTGGATATTATCGTTCCGGAAGGATGTATGCTCAACCCGCGCTATCCGGCGGCGGTGGTTGCGGGCAATGTGGAAACTTCCCAAGCGGTGGTGGATTCTTTATATGGTGCGTTAGGGGCGATCGCCGCCTCCCAGGGTACGATGAATAACTTTACCTTTGGTAGCGATCGCTATCAATATTACGAAACCATTTGCGGCGGTTCTGGCGCAGGCCCAAACTTCGATGGTACCGATGCGGTACATACTCACATGACCAATTCCCGCCTCACCGATCCAGAGGTGCTAGAATGGCGCTTCCCGGTGTTATTAGAAGACTTTTCTATCCGTCAAAATAGCGGCGGAAAGGGGAAGCATCATGGCGGTAATGGGGTTATCCGTCGCCTTCGCTTCCTCGAACCCATGACAGCCGGAATTTTATCCAATCATCGGCGGATTTCTCCCTTTGGGTTGAATGGCGGTGAAAATGGTGCCTTGGGTAACAATTATGTAGAACGCAGCGATGGTACCATAGAGCAATTAAGCAGCACCGATACGGTGCAGATGAATCCGGGGGATGTATTTGCGATCGAAACACCGGGCGGCGGCGGTTACGGTTCGCCAACCCAGGCGTAATTGAATCGTTAATTCACTCAAGTAAGGGGGGCATTGCTCCTGACAGTTAGATCCTCATGTGGAAGCAACTCGGCAATGCCCACCCTACTCCCTTTTCCACCGAAGGAGCAATAGTAGATTGCTTTCGTTGATGGGAAGAATTTACCCGGAAATTGCCCCATTCCTGACGGTGAGTTTCCCACGCTTGGGGCATTTCATCCCAGATTTCTCCGTCTAGCAATCTCCCGCCGGCTTTTGGGGTTCTTCCACCCACTTGCTTGAAGAAAAATGCCACCCCCTCCGCTTGACAGCGATCGCGAATATTCTGCGCCCATTCTAATTTCATCGGGCGGTATTTCGGTCCGGATTCACCACCGACGATTACCCAGTGAATGTCGGTTAAATTCAGGGACAATGGTCCTAACAGCGGTTCGCAGGAAAGGAAGCGCACCGTGGCGGGAACTTGGCGCAAATAATCGATGCGGTGAACGTAGTTTTGATTCTCTACCGATACGCCCATCCATACATTTTTTGGCCAGTCTAATTTAGGCGATAGTTCCACCAATCGCTCGTGTCTTTTGGTCAATATTTGATAGATATGCCAGGGAGTTTCGCGCATTACATCAAATACATTTTGCAGGAATGAAAGGGGAATTTCTTCGTGAAACAAATCACTCATGGAGTTGACAAAAATTCGACTGGGTTTGCGCCAGCGCTTGGGGTCGGTTAAGCGTTCTGGATGCAGGGTTAAGTCAAATCCATTGGGAAAATTCGTATGAAACCGTTTGGTGAGAGCTTCTGCATAGCAATGGGTACAGCCCGGACTAATTTTTTGGCAGCCCGTAGTTGGGTTCCAGGTTCTATCTGTCCATTCGATGCCGGTTTTAGTGCTTGCCATAATTTTTTTTGAACAGGACAACAGCCGTTTGATTGTTTTAGAATTAGCGCGATCGCTACTCTTCTATTCTATCGGATTTTGAATTAAAAATCAACTTTTTTAAATTTTTTTACGATTTGAAGTTTCTCCGATCGCGTGAAAAATTTACAGCAAATTAGATACGGTAGCGGAGCGCATTTCTTGCTTGCCGAGGGCGATCGCAGCGATTTTCCCCTGGGGGTGGATTTTTGGCACATGTTGTGGTATAATATTGTTTTTGCCGTGAGGCGAAAGCCCTTGCGACTCCCCACCCCGGATGAATTGGCGGGAGCGATCGCCACGGATTGCACCGCTCCATCGAAGGGCGATCGATACATCCAGACTCCGAGGTGGCTCTAACTTACAATTTTTGGGATTTTTGGTAATCAGAATCGGGAGGCTAATTTTCTGGCGTGGGAGTTCAGTTTACTGATTAATTTTATCAAAGAAAAAAAGAGTTTAATTCCCTAATTTTACCGATAGAATATTTTTAACTCAGAGAATAAAATAAATCCGGGAGGCGCATGGAGATTGCCAAGCAAGGAACGGCGCGATCGCGGAGCAAACCCGCCACTCCCAGACCCCGGGGGATTTTATTCCCCGGCGACCCTGTTGTAATCGGGAAAAAACGCCCCGCCCGAGGAGAAAAATAGTCTGAGTGGGGGTTTGCCATAGCTTTCGCGGGGTCGGTATAATGAAGCGCACAAGGCTAATTACGGTTTATTACTCCCCAATCGGGTTATGAGGCAATGAATAATTCTGATAAAGTATCTACTAACTGGTTAGACTGGGCGATTCAGCGATACGCCCTGGCACTCAGCGCCCTAGAGGATGCTGCGCCAAATCCATCCTTAGAGCAAGTTCTAGAGGTTCTGAAAGCGCGCGATGCCGTCAAAACTGCTCGCGGTGACGATACCCATGCATCGGGCGAAAGTTTGGCGAAACTGATCGAATTAGATAACCGCTTAAAAAAACAGGGAAAAACCATCGCCGCCCACAACAGACTCGCCAACTGTCGGCAAAGTTTAGAAGCGCCAAAAGCGGCGTGGTGGTGGTTTCTCGACGCTCCACCTTCATCTCATCAGTCGCAACCAAAGTGGGCCAGGTTTAACTGGTTCTGGAATACCCTGACGGTGGCTTGTCTGGTAGGGGCCACCGCCTTCACTGTGGAAACGGGCAAGATTTTTTCGCGCAACGGATTCGATTTATGGCAAACCCTGACTACCCTTTCTCAGGGGACGGCGTTAGCGCTGGTGGCGGGGGGAACCCTGACGCAGAAAGGACAAAACGCGGTCAAAAATACCCTTTCTAGCGTGAAGATTAGCCCTCATTTACATGCAGAAACCACCTTGGTTGCCTCTGCGGCTCTGTTGGGGCTTTCTTACGGCATTTACATTTATCTGCCCGAGGCGGGGGAGTGGTATTACCAACAAGCTACCCTCGATTACAATCGCGGTGAATTATTAAAGGCGAAAGAAAAATATGAAGAGGCGATGCATTTGGCTCCGGAACAGCCAAAAACTCACGTGGCGCTCGGACAAATTTACGAAACCCTCGGACAACTGGATGCGGCTGAATCTCAGTATGAAATTGGCTTGCTGAAAAACGACCCGTTTTCCTATTATGGGTTGGGTAGAGTGACCCTAGAACGTGCAGAAAATCGCGAAAGTCCGAAAAAAGCAGCCGGGTATTTTCGCCGCGCGTTGCAAAAAGAGAATTTGCCGGAAAGTTTGCAAGCGCAACTCTATACCAATCTGGGAATTGCCCAGTTGCGACAAGTGGATAATGCCACCTCCAAAGAGCAGATTCAAAATTTGCTTGGCAACGCGAGAGACAATTTTCTTTCGGCGATCGCCCTGGAACAAAATATCCCGGATACCACGCCGGGTTGGGGTATCGCTCACTGCTATCTTGACAGTTTACCCGCACCGGAAAACCCCACGGAACCGACTATCAACCACGAACGATGGTGTCAAAGTGCCCAACCGCAAACCTTGGGAGATTTTGCGGCTTTAGCTGCGATCGGAAAAGATACATTGCAGCGCAGAATTAATGAAAGTCCGGCACTGACGCCTAACCCCAGTGTGGTGCTGCAAGGCAATCAAGAATTCGCTAGCGAGGAGGATTTTTATCCGCCGGAAACGATTACCGAACCGGGCAAATTGGAGGATTTGAAACTGCTGCTTTTCGCTCAAATTGATGATGCTTGGCGCACCTTACCCACGTTTGAGGACAATTTAGTTTATCAAGTGACGGTGAATGAAGAAGGCACGATTGTTTCTTATGAAGCGAGCGATCGCCTTGCTGAAGATTTCGTCCAGGAAACGCCGCTTCCCACTTTGCCCACAGCTGAGGAAAACCAGGGCGCAACTGCCCAATTCGAGGTGGTGTTTACCCCAGAGGGACAATTAGAGGTGCGTTAATCGATCGTCGATCGCGCTGATGGGAGAATATCTTCCGCAAAGGTACTCTGGAACCGAGGGTTTCTCGATTCGATGAGTGCCTGATTTTATGCCGGAATACTCGTTGTGGTTTACCTCCGGTTCTCTCATCAGCGCGATCGCTAGTATGTACCCCTGGGAATCTAACGAAAAGCTTTCCCTTATTTGTCCCTATCTCACGGTTGGTTGTTGCCCTCAGAGTCGAGGGGTTCTCAGATCGCTCCCCACCCTGTGTTAACTTTTGCTTTCCCAAGGAGGTGAAGAAAACAATACAGAATTAGCCAATTGTTTGTGATTAAACGGACAGCGTATTCTCAGCATTTGAGAGAATCCCTTGCTTTTCAACCATCGCCCCTTAACAGATTGCATCGATTGGCTATCCCCATTTTTTTAGACCCCCTCAACTCTGTGAATCGAATCTTTACAAAAATTATCCGTTGAGGTATTGACAGGGAAATATCAAGTGGATTACTATTATATTAGTTCATTTTGAGTGGCGATCGCCCTATCGACGATAGCGGGAAGCAACCGCAACCCAAGAGTTCCACACAAAATCGGACAAAAGGCTAGAACCAAGAAAAAAATAGAAAAATAACCTGTGGCAAAAACGAGAGCCAGAGGCAGAATAACAGAAAGTAAAAAGCCAAAGGGGTGTAAACGAATGACGATTTCACAGAGCCAAGTGCGGTCGGAATTGCAAGGAGCAGTCGGTCGGTATGCGGAAGCGCTGCATGAGATTCAAGAAGCCATTCCGAATATTTCAACCCAACAAGTTCTTAAACTACTTTTGGCGCGCGATCGCGTAGCCGAAGCCCTATCGGAAAAAACGAAAACCTCGGAAGAAATCCTCGACAAAATTACCGAGTTGGATCGGATTTTTCTAGACAACAGTGGTGCGATCGCTGCATCGGGGAAAATGCAGGAGTGGCGAACCAGCTTCGACCCACCGCCTTCCGCATGGTGGTGGGCGATCGAACCATCGAAGGAAACTGATAAATGGGACCGCTTTGATTGGGTGTGGGATGCCTTGAGTGCCGGCGCATTAGTGTTGTCGGGTAGCTTTATGGTCACTACATTCCAGGCATTTTCCCAAGACGGATTGGGCGTGGGAGAGGCATTTGGAGCCATTGCCCAAGCGGCGGGATTGGCGGTGGTGAGTCGCGGCGCATTGACCTCAGACGGACAACAAAAGGTCAAAGCCGGTCTCTCGAAAATCAATATTCCCGAGCGCTTCCATAGCGAAGCCACCTTTGGTTTTTCAGCATTGCTTTTATTAGCTTCCTACGGAGTTTATGATTCCGTACCGGACATCGGTCAGTTTTACTATCGCCAAGGGCAAAAGCTTTATGAAGCCGGGGATTTGACCGCAGCCAAAAAAAAGTATTTACAGGCGGAAAACCTCGACCCAGAGAAGCCGGAAATTAAAATCGCCCTGGGCGAAATCTACGAATCCCTGGATGAAGAAGACAAGGCGTTAGAACACTATAAAGCGGCAATGGAATATGGCTATGGCCACGGGTTCAACAATGCCGGTCGGGTCTATTTGAGTAAAGGAACTACAGGTCCGGATAATTCCAATACCCGCTATGCTGAAACCTTACTGCGACTGGGATTGCAGCGAATCTCAGCCGATCGATATCCCAATTTGGCATACCAACTCCGGCGAAACCTCGGCTGGGCGCTATTGCAACAAGAAAAATACGCCCAAGCTGAACCGGAACTCAAACAAGCGATCGCGCTGAATAAAACTCTTGATGAAGACGAAGTGGGCGGCGGAATGTCCTACTGTTTCTTGGGGCAACTGTACGAAATTCAGGGCAAGAACCAACTGGCACTAGAAAACTGGATAAACTGCATCGATTTCGCTAATCCGGAAACCATCGAGGAGTACGATTGGTTTATCGAGGTGGGGAAAGAAGAAATCGCCAACGTGGTGGATACCAGTTCCGTGGTGGTGGATCTCAACGGACCGACGTCGAAAACTACAGTGGAACAAGCCAAACAAATGCTGGTGGCAAAGTTTGCCGAAAGTCAGTCCGAATCAGCGGCTGAACCGAGTGCGCCACCTGCAATTACCGATCCGGCGCAGCTACAAGCACTCCGGGCGAAGCTGTTCGATCGCCTCGATCGCACCTGGCAAACCTATCCCACCTTCTCGCAAACCGTAGGATACCGGGTCAACGTGAACTCAGACGGTGCGATCGTCTCTTTTGAGGCGATGAATCAATTGGCGAAGGATTACGCCTCGGAAATTCCCCTCTCCACCTTGGTGGAACCCACGGAGACTGAAGAGCCTCTGGCGCAATTCTGGGCCACATTCACGCCCACCGGCATCCTGAATGTGAGTTTGGAGCAGCCAGAATTGTAAGCAATTCCCGGTTTGCATGGCTCACTAAATGCCTCATTCCTTCACGTCAGGGACTCCGTAGAAACCAACCCCATGTCTAAAGCCAGGGGCTTGTACTTCTAACCACCTGACCAGCCTAAA
>NZ_JAYFEQ010000361.1:0-9654 GCF_055795085.1 Phormidium sp. CCY1219
GGTGGGTGATGATTTTAATGACATTACCTCTTCGATTAAGGTAGAAAAAAGTGGGGCGATGCCCTTAAAAGCCACGAAAGCCATGCAGTTTGACGGCAAAAATGATTATATCGAGGTTCCTTACCATCAGGAACTCAACCCCAACCAATTTACCATTTCTTGCTGGGCGAAAGTCACCGGGGGTCAAGGTCAGTGGCGCTCTCCGATTACCTCTCGTTATGGCGATAGTCCCAAACTCGGATATTTGTTATATGCCGGTAACAATAACAAGTGGCAAACCTGGGTGGGGAACAATGGTGGCCCCTGGCAAATTTTAACTGGGTCGGATGTGGTTTTGAATGCCTGGACTCATGTGGCCTTCACCCATAATGGAACGGAACTCAAACTGTACGTGAATGGTAAGTTAGAAGGAACGTTAAAAACCACTTACTTACCAAACAACCGCGCTTGTTTGACAATTGGTACTGGAGCAACGGAAAAACCCGCCCGGATGTATTTCTTTCACGGGCTATTGGCTGAAGTTGCTGTGTGGAATGTGGCGCGCAGCGAAGCGGAAATTAAGGCGAATATGTCCCAGAAACTCACGGGGAATGAAGCGAATTTGGTGGGCTACTGGCCGTTAAGTGAGGTCAAACAAGAAGGTTCGACGGTGAAAGTGGCAGACCAAAGCAGCAACAACTTTGAAGGAACCGTTTATCAAGCGTCTGTGGTTGAAGACAGTAGTTTGCCGTTGGGGTAATCTCAGGAACAGTTGAAAGACTCAGGCATAAAATAAACCCGCCCAATCGATCGCCATAAAACGGCGATTTCCCTTGTGGGTCATTGGCAAAGCAGGGCGGGTTTTTCTGTTTGGCAATTTGTTCTCAACTGTGACGATCGCCCTTATACCTGCGCCTGATACACATAGGCTGCCCCTGCTTGGGGACGACCGGGGGCCTCGGCTGACCCTGCGCCTACAATGAAGCGATCGCCGCTAATGGCAACGGAGTCGCTGAAATAATCTTTCGGTTTTGCCTCTGTGGGTTGCACCTGCTGTTTGTGCTGCCATTGGCCGTTTTCCAGTTGAAAAATAGAGGCCATTCCCCCAGTATTGGGAGCGGTTGCTCCCACCACGGCCCAGTTGTCGGCGATCGCCACTGCATAACCGAAGAATAAGAAATCGCTTGTCACATCTGGGGGTTGCAGAGTTTGCTTATGTACCCACTGGCCGTTTTCCCATTGAAACAAATGGGCTAAACCATTGCGCTTGGCGCTCTCTCCACTGTTTGCCGACCCGAGAATCACCCAATTGCCACAAATGCCCACTGATAGGTTGTAAAACTGACTGGCTTTCTCACTGAGGTTGAGCTTCTGGACCTGCTGCCATTGTCCATTTTCACATTTGAAGGTATAGGCTCCTCCAAATTCTCCCGAGCGATCGGTGCCGAAAATCGCCCAATCGTGGCTAATGCCGACGGAATAGCCGAATTTCAGGTCTGGAGACGCATCCACAGCTTGCACCTGCGCTCTTGCCTGCCATTCACCGTTTATCAGTGCGTAAATATAGGCCGTTCCCGCGTTTTGGGCATTGGGCAGATCCGCACCGGGTGCGCTGACGACTGCCCAGCGATCGCTAATGGCAACTGACTTCCCAAAACCATCCCCCGCTTTCAACCCATTGGGTTGCAGCTTTTGTTTTTGCTGCCATTGGCCGTTTTCCAGGTGGAATAGATAAGCCGCACCTGCATCATCTTCACCCGCCGCATCGGCTCGATACGCCCCTACCAGCGCCCAATCCCCGCTGATGGCAACGGCTCTGCCGAATTGCGCCTCACTCTTGACCTCACTGGGTTGCAGCTTTTGTTTTTGCTGCCACTGACCGTTTTCCCAGTGAAAGAGATATGCCGCACCTGCCTTGGGTTTCTCACTGCTGGCGTCGGCTTTCGGCGCACCGACGATCGCCCAGTCTCCACTGATATCCACCCCAATGCCGAACCAGTTTTGTTCTCCTAAATCGGGCGGTTGCAACTTCTGCTCCAGTTTCATGCCAGTAATGGAGCCAAGGACGGTATTTGCGGGGGAGGTGGCGGGAACTGACCCTGTGCCCGGAATCCAGAATTGCACGCCTACCGGGGGACAGCCCCACTCGGCACCTTTGTTGCTGAGATTTTCACTGGCTAAACCTGGGGTTGCTCCTTTGTATCCCACGATCGCCCATTCCCCTCGGAATTCTAACTTGCGAACCAAGCGGCTACCCAGGCTTTCGCAGGCTTTTTGAGCGCGTTCGGACATATTGAAGCTGGCTTCATCGCTGGCGACGATCGCCACTAATCGACCCTCGGGCAAATTTTCAATCCGTTCGGCAAAGGCATCGGCATTGCCGGGGTTGGCTAGCAGATCGAAGTGGTGAACGCTTTCTACCGTGGCTTGATTTTCGTCGAAGATTGCCACGTTTAACCCCCGCTGGTAGCCGCCTGCAGGGGTGACGGGTTGCCCGTTATGCAGGATTTGGGTTTGACTGGCGCGATCGCCACCGCCAGAGGTGACGGAAATCATCCCTTTGTTAGGGGCGAGTTCCGGAATCGGGAAGGTTCGCGTGAGGGCGATCGCCCCAGGGTCAATCTCTTCGGTGGCGCTTCCGGGGTCGGTTCCTTTTTGGCCGATCGCTGCCCAAGATCCTTGAAGTTGCAAGTACCACATTTTGAAGCAGCCGATCGCTTGACACGCTTGTTTGGCCTCATTAGAAAAGCTGTAGTTGCCCTCGTCTCCTACGGCTAACGCGACTATAGTTTCGTTGGGGAGGCGTTCTATAAATTCGATTAACGCTTCCGATGCATCCGCTTCGGCAAAGGTATCGAAAGTGGTGGCGCAACGGGGTTGTCCCCTCTGCGGGTCGATGGCGACAATATTGATTCCTCGACCGTAGCGATCGTAGCCGATTTCTCGGTCGTTAATGCTAATGCGGGGGTTGATGCCGCTGTTTTTGCCCCCGGATTCTACTTTTATAGTAATGTCGTTCACACTAATCTCTCCCAAACGCCGACAGTATTGATGTTATCTCAGATTGGGCACCATTCTCAATCACCCGATAATCCGGCATGGGTGTGTCACCCCCGGCGGGTGTTGCTCCGAATGGTGTGAATGCCTCACTCCGGTTTTTCGGGTTTTGCAGTTCTCATCGTAGCATCAATGGGGAGGATTTTTCGATGTTGACAAATAATAATTTAATCTTCATTCAATTTGCCATTGAAATCTCGCCGGTTTTGGCTGCTAGGGAAGAAGGCAACGGATAAACTCACCGCAAAACCGGGATTTTATTTTGCAATTACTGGGCTAGCTGCTGTCAGGAATTGAGGGGCTGGGGGCGGGTCTTTCCCCTGGGCTTGTGGGTCGCAAAACTACAGTACAAAACTGCCGACTCCCTGGGAAGGTGAGGAGGCTTTCCAGACTCGATCGCGCCCGGTATAAGGCGGGTTTTCGGTTGGTTCTGTGAATGGCAGAAATCCAGGAAAAACCGCCTTTTCCAAAGCTGGGAATGCATCCTTGATGGAGGTATAATTTTCCCAAATTGTCGGGGCGTAATTTTGAATAAATTATGCAATCAATTGTCAATTTCAATCGACCCGCCCCGCCGAATTGATGCGAGCAAAAAATAAGCGCGCGATCGCCTTCCCGGGAAAGCAACCTACTGCACGTATTCCGCATAAACCAGTCCGTTAGCCACTAGGGTTTCGCCTTGCAAACACAGTCGCACCTGAATCGGACCGGTGACTTCTGCAATAAAAGTATATTGACGGTCTTGATTGTCGGGGACGATTAATTCCGACGTGCCATCAAACTCCACGGTCATGGACAGGGAATCGAGTTCGTCCACGGCTTCCACTTGCAAACTCTGCGGCATTCGCAAGGTGCGATCGCTAAACACCGAGGCCATAACTCCGGGCAAGCGAGTGGGCAAGACGGAGGTTTCGGTCCAGCCCCAGTCAATCTGCAAGCTGGAACCCAGAAAGATTTTGCATAATTCTCGCTCTACATAGACGAAAATATAGGGCAAGCCGCCTTGGGAGTGGTCTTTGTTGGTGCGCCAGTCCAGCACAAAGGTTAACTCGCGATTGTTCTCACATTGCGCCGAGGCGACGAACCACTCCCAGCCGATATCTTCTCCCCACCGAAACCGACCGAAGTTGCGGTCGTGATAGCAAAACCAGTTGGCATCCAACTCAAATCGGCGATCGCCCACGCACAATTCTCCCGCCACCTGCACTCCGGGCACCAACCCCCAGCCGATGAACCCGCTACCAAACGGGGAATCTTCGGTAACTAACAAGGGCGTGGCTCGAGCCTGCGCCTGGAAGTGAATCGACAGTTGCGATCGCTCGTCGCGCACCGCAACTTCTGCCTGGGAACCGTTAATCTCCAGGCACATGCCTCTCCCCTGCACTCGCAAGGGAGAACGGCGCACGGCTGACGGCTTCCATTCCAGGGAATACGCCGTACCGAAGGTGAGTAATGCGGTATTCGGGGGCACCGGTGAGAGAATGCCCTCGGGGTTGGCATTGACGATAAAAGTGACTTGAATTTCGCCGCGATTGGGTCTGCCGGCGAGGGTGATATTCACCAGCGATCGCACCCCGGAGGCGCGATCGAGCAGCACGAAATGATACCAATCTTTCCAATCCACCGGGGAGGCAGGATCCTCGAGGGGGATTCGCAGTTCTTCAATGCGGGCCAGGGTTTGCAGGTCGAGTGTCATCGCTGTAGGGATTTGGGTTCGCCAAGTATATCATCAAAGGTGGGTGTGGGTGCCGCAGGGACAGGGGCGGGGGATGGTAATGCGGCGATCGCCTCGAGCAAGGCATTCAGCCTGGGGGAAACTTCCGCCAATCCCAAAACGATCGCGCCAAACCAGCGATCGCCATCCATTCCCAAGGCTTCGCAGGTGGCATCTCCCGAAAATGGGGCGATCGGGATGCTGCAGTTCCCCAAACTCCACAACCACTGTTCCCAAAAGTATAATAACCCTTGCTGTCCGGGAGACCCCCCCACAGAAGCGTGATAGGCAGCCGCCGCCGACTGACTGACCGATAGCCAGCGCGGTGCTTGTGCCGATGCCATTGCCAACACCCCATTTTTAAAGAACCGGGTGCGCCCCAGTTGGGCGAGTAACTGCTCCCCGCCTGGAGTGCGGCTGCGTTGCCATCCTTTACCGGCCACTCCCAGCAACAGTTCCACCACCAGCCACCGGGCGGGCAGTGCTTCCAACCCGGATAAGCCGGTGCTGAGGGTATAACTGGCAGGGGTAGCGGAATCGGCAACACCCATCTGGGGCGATCGCGCGCTACAAGCTTCGATTCCCGATGCAAATCCCGGGGCGATCGCCGCCAGTCCCAGAAGTATATCCTCAAACCAGCGTCCGCCATCTTCCCCCATCTCTTCGGGAAATCCGCTTTTAAACAGGGGGGAAATCGCAATGGTGGGCCGATCTCCCTCGATTTCTACATCGGTGTGAGCTAAATCGAACAGCCAGCGCTCCCAAATTTCTAACAAGTGCCCTTCTCCCACGCGATCGCGCAGGGTGGCATTGGCTTCGGATAATTTTTGCCAGATCCAATGTGGCAATTGCGCTTGGGTAAAGGCGATCGCGCCATTGCGATACAATTGCGTGGTTTGCAGGCGATCGCGCAACTCCTTGCCGGCTGAGCTGGCGGCATATTCCTCGCCGATTTGCGCCAGCAAGGTTAACAGTTCTGCGGCTAACCAGGGGGCGGGAATCCGATCGAGATCCAGCAATCCGCCAATTAAGCCAAATATCCCGGCGGTACTCGGATCTGAGGCCGATCGGGGGCGATCGCTTTCCCCGGGCAGGGGAAAGGTTACGGCAATTGGCACTTCGGCGCGATCGCTGTTCCCCGCTGGGGGCACAATCTCTACCTGAATGGGAATCGCTCGTTCGTGAAAGCCGGGAAAGCGCAATCCACTGGCTAGCTGTTGCCCGGGTTGCCATGCGATCGGGATTTCCAGGCTGAGGGTTTGAGTGGCTTCTCCCCCAGGATCGAGATAAATGTAAGGGGGAAATAAGCGGTTTGTGGTGGCGAAAATTTCGCGATCGTCTCTCACCCAGTCTTCGAGAATGGGTCGCAACAACAAGGGTTCTTGCATTTCGTTTCGCAAGGAAAGCTGCAAACACAGCGTCCCCCTAGGCTTGATTTTCACCTGGATGCCTCGGGATTCTGGAGATTCAGTAGATGGGTTCATGTTGACGGTCAATCTTGACAGTTCCATTCTCAATTTACAGGAAAACTGCCTAATAGCGCCAATTTCCTAGGGGCGGTTCAGGGCGGGGCAATTCGCACAAGCCTAGGGTTCTGAAGCGATAAAAAAAGCAGGTGAAACCCCCTGGCGAAGCGATCGCGAAACTACGCCCCGAATCTGCCATCCCTAGCACTTCTGCAACGGTTAGCCCGAACCGTTCCAATCGGGCCTGCGCGACCCAGGTATTAACATTACTCCCTGTGGGCTGACTTCGCTCCCTCTGCCGCGATTTTTCGTTCCTTATCTCACATCTGAGACTGTAAATTCGCCCTTGCATTGCGGCGCAGCATGTCGGGTTTGATGCGGCGCAGGGCGGAGGCGCGAAAACGGCGATCCCACTCGTCATCGGAGAGAGTTGCCAGTTCTTCTAGGGTGGGGGAGAGATTCTCGGGATAGGGTTGAAACTCTGTAACATCGGTTTCGGTGGCAAATCGCTGATTCCAGGGACAGACGTCTTGGCAGATATCGCAGCCGGCGACCCAGCCATTTAGATGGGGTGCGATCGCCTCGGGCAGGGTTTGGGCGCGGTTTTCGATGGTATGATAGGCGATACAGCGATTGGCATCCACTACAAAGGGTTCGGCGATCGCGCCCGTGGGACAGGCTTCGATACAGCGGGTACAGGTGCCGCAGTGCTGGGTATGGGGTTTATCTGGGGTTAGTTCTACATTGGTTAGCACTTCTCCGAGAAATACCCACGACCCATATTCCCGGGAAATGACATTGCCATTTTTGGCAATCCAGCCAATGCCCGCCCGTTGCGCCCAGACTTTATCCGGCACCGGACCGGTATCGGCATAGTAGCGCGCCTCCATTAGCTCACTTTGTTCTCGCAGCCAAGCAGTGAGGGCTTTTAGCTTTTTGCTTAGCACTTTGTGATAGTCACGTCCCCAGCCATAGCGAGAGAGTTTGGCATAGCGATCGCCCTCGGGGTGAGTATGCCCGGTGTAGTAGTTGAGCGCCACGCAAATCACCGATCGCACCTCGGGCATCACCAAGCGAATATCCTCTCGCTTCGGGTTGGCCATCCACTGCATGTCCGCGTGATAGCCCTTGGCAAGCCATTGTTGCAGGGACGCCACCGCTGCCCCATCCTGGGTCTCGGCGCTGGCGATGCCCACTTTATGAAAGCCCAGGGCGCGGGCTTTTTCTTTCACCTGAGTGCTGCTGAGTGCCATCGTCATGGGGTCCTCTCCAATATTCGCGATCGGCAATCTTCCATCCTGCCGGCCAGTCTTACCTCAAATTAAGCGCCATTGAGTGTGATGTAGATCGCAAGTGAACCAATCATTATAAACCCCTAACCCGCCTATTTGTAAATTTTATTTGCGGTTTGTAAAGAAACGTAACATAATAGGAAACAGCAGCGCAGATTCACAACTCTGTGCGCGTCTGATGCCTTCATAGCCCACCTCAATCTCTATTCGAGCCATGACTTTCACTGCAAATCCCTCTACTCTCTTCTCTAACCCGACCTACACCAGCGCGAATGCGGTGGCGCAAACCACAGCCCAGTTCAAGCGCCTCAGCGTAGATGACCAGCTTGCTGCCCTTTGGTTTATCTACAAACAGCTCGGTCGGTCCATTACCCCCGCCGCCCCAGGAGCCGCTCGTTTGCAATTAGCGGAAGGTCTGCTCGAACAAATCAAGCAGATGCCCCCCGCCTCGCAACTCCAGGTGATGCGCGATTTGGTCCTGGGTACGAACACTCCGTTAACTCGTGCCTATGGCGTGTTCAGTGCCAACACCAAGCTCGGATTCTGGTATCAGCTTGCGGAGTTGATGAAAGAAGGTACGGTGATTCCCGTCCCTGACAACTACAAACTGTCGGCGGATGCAGCTCAAGTCATCTGTGCGATCGAGCGATTGGAATTCAATCAACAAATTACGATGCTGCGAAATGCAGTGGTGGATATGGGGGTTGACCCCCTCGCCTAATCGGTTTGGTGTAATAGCGGTGAGCAACCGGGTTTCTTGTCCCGGTTATCTCATCGTTGACCCATACCCTAGGGATTCCTATTCATTCCTCTTTTTTTTCAATGCAAAGCATTCCAAAATTTAATTTGTCCGCTTAGGGTTTTTGTTTTTTTCTCAACTTTTTTTACCTCTCCCTAGGTTGCAGCAGGTCTGGGTTCCCTGGGTCGTTCTGGGGTCTGCTTTTCAAGCACCCAGACCTGCATTTTGTACCCGGGTTGCATTGAAAATCGGATTGAACTGGAATTGAGGAGCCAGTGGAAAAGTTGAGTCTCTGGTGGGATGTCTGTATGACCCACCGGGGCGGAAAATTTTAATCAATTGAAGCGATTTATCGGATAATCTTTATGACGACCAAAGACACTATGATTTCAACCCCGGAATTGGCGATCCAAGGGGTGTCTCAACCGCAGATTGGCCGCTATTTTGAGCGGTTAAATGCTGGTGATTTTCAGGGGACGAGTGCCTTATTTGCGCCGGAGGGTCAGCTCCATCCGCCATTTGAGGAGCCGGTGGTGGGGACTGAAGCGATCGCGGCTTATTTAGAAGCGGAAGCTCGGGGGATGAAACTCTCTCCCGTCAAGGGGTCTATGAAAACCCTGGAGAATGGCGATCGCGAATTTTCCATCCGGGGATCGGTACAGACGCCCCTGTTCATCGTCAATGTGGGCTGGTTGTTCGTCCTCAATCCCGAGGGGGAAATTCTCTCGGTGACGGTGAAGCTTTTAGCATCTTTGGAAGAACTTGTCAACCTGCGGCGGTCGTAGATTGAACTCGGCGGAATTCAACCCAGAGGCAAAATAGGGAGAGACGCGACATTTCGCGTCTCTCCCCGAACCGTTGATAAATTTTTTTTCAAGATTTGGAAGCTGAACTGAGAGATTAAGCCAAGGCGGCTTGTTGCCAGGAGCGCATCAGCATTTTGCGTCCCAGTTCCACATCTTTCGGGGCACAGATCCAATCCGGGTGGGCGGTCATCAGCAGACTGTCTAAGGTTTCGCGATCGAACAGATGCCAGACCGGTGCGCCGTGAAATTCGGTCGCGATCGCGAAGCAGTTGTCGCTGATGCAGTGGATGGTGAAACTGCCGACGATGCGCTCGATTTCCATTTGTTCCCCGCAATGCAGCGATCGCCACTGGCGCACGATTTGCTTAAAGTCTTCAAAGGATGACACCTGCAGGCCCGGAATGCTGACCACATGAGAGGGGGAACCATTCACGGCGATCCAGTAATTGCGCGACGGATCGATACCTTCTAGCCAAGGGGAGACATCATCGAGACGATAACGGGGGGCGATGGGGAACAGTGATTTCATGATGATAACCTCCGATACGTTTGGAAACCCCCGTGCTTTAGCCGGGGGAGGAAAAACGAACGTGCGGCTTTA
>NZ_JAYFEQ010000362.1:0-343 GCF_055795085.1 Phormidium sp. CCY1219
TCGGCAGCTAATCGGACATAATACAAGCCTGCATCATTCCAATGGGAAGTTGCTTTTCCTTCCTTTACCCAACGACGCGCCCGCGATGCTTTTGTAGGCATTGCAGGGGAACCGTCTGGATTTTGAACTGGCACTCTAATCATGGAGATAATCCTATTAGAAATAGTTGCGTGTCCCTACGACCACCAAAAACGTTGTGTCCTGGAATAACCCAGTGCCTTCACCCAAGAAGACCAACAAATAGTCCGGGCTAGGGAAATACCCGGAGGTGTTATCGTTTTTGGCTGCATGGTAAGCGCCAACTCTTAGTTAGACGTTGGGTCGTCCAAGCTGCGCGTATGCG
>NZ_JAYFEQ010000363.1:0-418 GCF_055795085.1 Phormidium sp. CCY1219
CAGAAAGCTTCTGACTCAATCTCACCCCAACTAGGACTTGCGCTTACACTTGTCACTACTCAGTTTTATCGACCTTTTGACTGAGAGTCCCAGTCGGGTTATCTCGTTCCATCATCTAGGGTGTTATGCCGACGCCTCCATCTATCCCCCGAGGTACTTTCGCGAGTCGGTGTCAGTGGTGAAAAGACTCCCTGACCTTTCCCTTTGCCCGTTTTGAGCGCGGCGTGTCAGCGCACTTTCGCCGCTATGTAGTTACGAGGGTTCAAAACGATGATTTTGCTATTGCTAGGCGATAGCATTTGGCAGTGGTCGGTTGCATCGGGTATTGGCTTACCCTGGTAGCCTTCCGTTCCCCGCTTCACCCATTGGGTCGTGAGTCCAATAAGTGGGGGTGGCTAACGCCGTTGCTCTCGGGAAT
>NZ_JAYFEQ010000364.1:0-13787 GCF_055795085.1 Phormidium sp. CCY1219
GGCGGCTAAAGCCGCACGTTCGTTTTTCCTCCCCCGGCTAAAGCACAGGGGTTTCCAAACGTATCGGAGGTTATCATGATTAGCTTTTTAATTACTTGGCTAGTCGCCGCAATTTCTCTGGTGATTACCGCCTATCTGGTCCCTGGTCTGTCAGTGGCCAGTTTTTGGGCGGCGGCGGTGGCGGCGATTGTAATGGGATTGGTCAATGCGATCGTGAAACCGATTTTGGTGCTTTTTACCCTCCCGCTGACGATTTTGACCTTGGGCTTATTCCTGTTGGTGGTCAATGCCATTACCCTCGGATTGGTGGGCTATCTCACTCCGGGCTTTTATGTGGCAGGGTTCTTCCCCGCACTTCTCGGTTCCATCGTTCTCTCTTTGGTCTCCGGTCTGATTGGGCGTTTCGTCCAAGAAAGCAGCCAGGAGGTTTAATTATACTGTAGGACTCGCAATATACACCAGCGGGGCGCACTGCGGTGCGCCTTTTTTCGATTGACTTATACTATATGCTTCTTTTGGGGCGATTGAAATCGCGCCTAGGCAAGCATAGTCCGCTACAAAACCCTATACCCCCTAAGATTCCTCTTGTTGTTCCAAACTTCGCAGACGCGCTTCGAGTTCGGCAATTCGCGCTTCTGCCGCTTGTCGCGCTTGCGCCTCTTCCCGATGACTCCGGAGGAGTTCCCCGGTTTCGGGGTTATAAAACCGCAGTTCACCTCCAGGCAGCGATCGCAATTCTAACCCTAACACTTCACTCCAAATCATTTGTGTCCCATCGGGTAACGCGGTTACCTCTATGGGAAAGTAATTGCCTTCCCTTAACCTTAATCCCTGGAGTGGAGGACGCAGATAATCCCCGGTTGGATCGTATTGGAAATACTCGGAGACTCCCAAAAAAGCATAGATTCCTTTTTTCGCTCCTTGGTCTTGACTGCGGGTGCTTTTAGAGGTAATCTCTAGCACGAAATCAGGTTTTTTATCCCCTTCTTCCCAAGTTTTATAAAAGCGTCGTTTGCGTTTCTCTACCCCAAAGACGACAAAGGTATCGGGAGAAACCACGCATTCTGGTTTTCCCTGTTCGTAATAGATAAACAAATTGCCCGAAACGTAGACATCCTGACGGTTTTGGAAATGGATGTCCAGGGCTTCAACGGCATAAATCAAATAATCCCGTGTTGGATCGCTTTCTGCCATTGGTTTACCATCTTCCTCGGGATATTCTATTTGTTGTGAGGCTTGACTAGGCGAAATTGTCATCGTCGGATCCCTCAACTCAATGTTTCTATCTATTTTATCTTAACAATTCATCTACAAAACTTACGTACTACCCTCACGAATCGGGTGGGCAAGCAAATATTTGCCCACCCTACAGGTCTAAATGTAAGGTGCATCCTGCCCAGCGTATCCAATGTTTAGGGTCGGCAAGTTAAGTCAGTCCTAATTTACCACAAATGTTGCCTTTTTCTCCTCGATTTTGATAAAAATTTCCGATCGCGTCACCCGGGGAAGGTATAAACCCGACGGAGAAACCCCCAGACACAGAAAAGGGTAAAAATTGAGATGAATCAACAGGGGAGAAGAGAATACACTGGAAAGAGACCAACTGGATGGAGAGGGAACCCTCATGGAAACGAAGCGAAAACTAAGCCTTCCGCAAATGGGATGCGGAACCTGGGCCTGGGGAAACCGACTGTTGTGGGGATATGACCCCAGTATGGACCGACAACTGCAAGAGGTTTTCAACCTTTGCGTGGAAAACGGCGTCACCTTATTCGATACGGGAGATTCCTACGGAACGGGTAGACTCAACGGACAAAGCGAGAAACTGCTGGGAAGATTTTCCCGCGAGTATCGAGGGGTAAACCAAGAGAAGATTTGTATTGCAACCAAACTTGCACCGTATCCCTGGCGCTTGACGAGAAAGGCGATGATATCTGCAGGGGAAGCATCGGCGAATCGGTTGGGGAAAAATGTGGATTTGGTGCAGATGCATTGGTCTACGGCAAATTACGCCCCTTGGCAAGAATGGCCCTTGTTGCAGGGATTGGGAGATTTATACGATCGCGCTGAAGTGAAGGGCGTGGGGTTATCCAATTACGGGCCAAAACGCCTGCAGCGAGTGCATAAAATATTTCGCGATCGCGGTATTCCGATTACCAGCTTGCAAGTGCAATACTCCCTCCTTTCCACCTATCCCGTCACCGAATTAGGCATTAAAGAAGTCTGCGACGAATTAGGCATCCAACTCATTGCGTATAGTCCCCTAACGTTGGGCGCATTAACGGGAAAATACTCGCAAAATGGCCCATTTCCCAAAGGCATTCGCGGCATACTGTTCCGACAGATGTTGCCCAAGATTGGCCCGGTGTTGCAGACCCTAGGAGAAATCGCCCAGGGGCGAAACAAAACACCCGCCCAAGTTGCCCTAAATTGGTGCATCTGTAAAGGAACCATTCCCATTCCTGGTGCGAAAAACTTGGAACAAGCCAAACAAAACATCGGCGCGATGGGATGGCAATTAGATGCCGGAGAAATGGCGGAACTGGATAAGGTTTCTGCCCGGGTGGATAAACCAATGGTGCAGAATATTTTCCAAACCCAATAACCGCGCCATAAAATGGGTTTGAAAAGCCCCTGGATCGGGGTGTGGGTAGACTTAGCCCGCCTACGCGGGCTAATTTAAAAGCGCCTTTTGACAGGCGGATTTGGTATTATATCGACCCCGGAAGAATCGCAATAAAGAAGAATTAGTCTGCGTAGGCGGACGAAGAAAACCCAGGCGCGATCGCAATCGCCCGCCACAAGAAGGCCATCGACTAAACCGGGGATGATCTAACTACCGTTGAATGCCTTTAAAGCGTTCTTTTGCGGCGGAAAATGCTTCTTGCATGGCGGCTTGAATTTTTTCCGGATCGGGTTTTTTGCCGCCCATCAAGTCGCCGAAGTAGACACAAGCGCCTTCGCCCAAGGCCCAAGTATAAGCGGCGGCCCAAGTGGCGGCGATCGCGCTACCCAACACCGGGACAAATTTAATCAGTTCCCGACCTACGGCTTGTGCGACAAAACCGCCGGCGATCGCGCTAACCACGCCCCCGGCTTGCGATCGGGTGAGAGTTTGCCCGTAGAGGCGGCCCAGCAGACCCACCATCGACACCTGTAACGCAGTTAACACGGGCATGGTGGCAAAGGGAAGGGGAACCACCGCCAAGGTTGCAGCCATCACGGAAAAGGCTAACATATATCTGCGCGCCACATCGCGATACAACGACCCCAATTCCGAACCGGCTTGTTCGTCCAATAAGGCGTAGATAGCCCGGGCTTCGGCTTCTGGAAGCAAGTCAGCTAGGGCATCGCGCAGGGCTTCTAAGCCGTAAAATACGGGGGTATATTCATCTTCTTCGAGGGTAAAGTCAATGGCAACAGCGCGATCGCACAGGTCGGAAAAATCTTCTTGTAGGGCGGTAAATGCCCGTTGCAGGTCCTCATACTCTGGCGCATAGGGGGGATGATCCGTGACTGAGGGGGGATATACTTCATGCAGGCAAGTCACCGCCAGCAAGCAGGGGATATCGGGATAGCGCGATCGCAATTCTTCCGCCACTTGGCGCAGGGTTTCCGTGGCGAAATCGTTAATTTTAACCGTCAAAATCAGGATTTTTGCTTTGCGGGTTTCCTGCTGCAAATCTCCTTGTAATTCCTCGATAATCGCGTCGGTTTTTTGAGTCGTATCCCCGAGACCTACAGTATCGGTAAAAATCAGCAAGGGCAAATCGCTTGACGGATAGGCATAGCGTTCCGTATTTTGGGTATGGGGACGAAATCCCTGGCCGACAATTTCCGCCGAAACCCCGGTGAGTCCTCGGACGATGGAACTTTTGCCTGCTTGGGGTTTGCCAATTAACAGGGCTTCCGTGGTGGGCAATTCGGCGCGAACCTGCTGCAAAATGTCGGCGATTTCTGCTTCGCTGACGTTGAACCATTTCATCGCGGTTTGGGTGGCGCGATCGAAGGGTAACAGTTGCGTGATGCGTCCCCTGGCGTCGTTCCAGACTCCCGCAATGCGGTTTTTCCAGGAATTATCTGAGGACGACGGGGTAGCGTCATCAGTGGGTTCGCCAGACAGTGAGTTCGGATCGCGTGGTTTGCTCATGGACATGAAAACGGGTGGTTGCTGTACGCTCAATCTTGCCCGAGGGTGGGATGCCCTGGCGAGGGGTGGAGATTGAGACGGTGGGGTTTGAGAAATACTTTATTACAATTGAGGGCGATCGCGCTCTAGGCTTCCTCGGCGTGCAGGAAAAATCCCGGGGCTGTCACGCCTCCCGCTTCATTTTAACATTTGCCGCCCTCAGGTATCGGTTCTATCTACATGGCTTTAGGGTTAAAGCTTTGCCGATGTCTTCCCTTGTATTCTCATCTTTTGGCGAGGGAAAGTGTCAAGAAAGAAGTGGGAAAAATAGTAGTTTTGAGGGTTAAATGTCGTTTAAGCAATTTCAACTGTGGGTATGTAGGTTGCTAATTTTAAGTTTTTTGGGTTATAATAAAAAGTTTATACCACCGAAGATGGGGGTGGTAGAGACACAGAGTGCAATTTCCCCCCTAAATTATTCGCCTAGGTGATTTGTGCCGAGCAATGGGAAAAAGCAACGAACCTGAAATAAAGCGCGATCGCCCTAGACGGCGGTTGCGGGATCCATTACTCGCGATCGCCCTTCCACCCGATCCCCGACCTGTATTGATAAACTGTCCCCGTTCTTTAGCCCAGCAATATTAAAACAAAACTTATCATTCGTTTCCAATTGGTAGGAGTACAATAGAAGTAGGTTAAAATCTTAAAATTTTTAGGGGTCAGCCGAATTGTGCCGACAATTATGATAAGATGGTTGATTAATTTTTTTATAGTATCCCGCGATCGGCGGAAAGCTAGAGCCAGATTGGGACCGGGAGAAGAGCCGTAGCATAGCGTTGGACAGCAAAAAAGGGAGCAATGAAAATGGAAGCGAGCGAACTACTGAAACTGTACGAAATGGGAGAACGGGACTTTGCGGGGGTAGACCTCAGTGGAGCGGACTTGCGACGAGCGAACCTCGCCGGAATCCACCTCAAAGGGGCGACCCTGCGCGGGACAAATTTGAGCCGCGCGAATTTAACCCGTGCGGATCTCAGTCAGACCGCGATGCACTGGGCGAACCTGAGTTTCGTAAAAATGGAAAATGGCAAACTCAGCGATGCGGACCTGACCAAAGCATCCCTGGCGGGGGGAATTTTAGTCAAAGCCAAGTTACCCAGAGCAAAACTGAGTGGAACCAACTTAAACGGAACCAACCTGAGAGGAGCAAACCTGCGGAGTGCGAATCTCAGCGGTGCGAGCATGGAATGGGTCAACCTGCGGAATGCTAATTTAACCGGCGCGAATTTGAGTTGGGCGAATTTATCCGCCGGGAGACTGAGTGGGGCGATGTTATATAGCGCCCAACTCAACGGGGTGAATTTAGAGCAAACCTATCTGAATGGGGTTGATTTAAACGGTGTGAATTTGAATGGGATTAATCTGCGCGATGCCAAATTGAACCACACCAATTTAGAAGGGGCGACCCTGATGGTGGCCAATCTCACCGATGCAAAACTGCGATCGGCCAGTTTAATGGGGGCTGATTTAACCGGTGCCACCTTAGCAGGAGCGTCTTTAATTAAAGCGAATTTGAATTGGGCCTCCTTGCATCGTGCCGATTTGAGCGCAGCGGATTTAAGCGAGGCGACATTGGTAGGAACCAATATAGAACAGGCAGATTTTGCCAATGCGATTTTGCCCGAATTGACCCGCAAATACTTTTATTTAACCACAGGAGGGAGTGCGGCGGCGAGACAAGAAAGAGCCGTAAGTGCGCCAGTGGGTTGAGAGAAAAAAGAAGAATGAAGCATTAAGAATTGAGCCAAAAGGCTTGGGGGGGTTAGAGGTTAATGCTTCATTCTTATCGCGGTGTTAGGCCAGGATTAATCGATTCTAACCCGGAAGCGGATAAAACCATATTCCCCGGGAGACAGCGCGCCGACCTCGACCACCACTGCGCCGCGCACGTTTGGTAACGCACAAGCGTTAGGGGCGATCGCGCCAGGGGGATAGAACCGACCGCGATCGGGCGAGTCATTAGCGCTACTGAGATAAACCGTCGGCGTCGCCGAGTTGAGCGCCAGCGCGATGCCCAGATTTCCCGCCAACCCGCCATCCGTCGGCGTTCGCCCGTTAAACGCATTCAAGATAAACTGCTGCGCGTCCTGCAACGGGTCGCAAATCGTCACATTTTCCGCCACCTGATTGCCATCGGAGAGGAAATAGATAGTATATTCTACCTCATCGCCGGGGAGAATCTCAACATCCGTTCTGCCCCGCAGGAAATTGGCAGGCCAATCCGGGAGGGAGACGGTATCGGTAAACGAAATCCCATTCACCCGAGTCACTCGTTTGATTAATTGCAAGCTGGGGATTCTCGGTATAGTAGGCACCGTCACGCTATCCTCGTTATTCTCCGGTGTAGGGTCAGACTGATCCACCCCGGTGATGGAGGCGGTATTTGTAATTGGGTCGGCGGTCTCCACCGTAGCAACAATCTCGATACTCTTACTGGCTCCATTCTCCAACTCACTCACGCTCCAAACCCCAGTATCAGGGTCGTAAGCGCCGTCGCTATCATCCGACACGTAAGTTAAATCGCTGGCCAACTGTTCGGTGACTTCGATATTCGTTGCCGTTGACGGGCCGTTATTCGTAAGGATGAGGGTATAGGTAATCGTATCTCCCTCGGTGGGATTGCTGTCACTGACACTTTTCGCCAGAGACAGGTCAGACAGTTGCTCCGGTACGGTAACATCGTCCGCATTATTGTCGGGGTTGGGATCTGTGGCGCTCGAACCGGTAATATTGGCGGTATTTGTAATTGGGTCGGCGCTAGTGACTTCGGCGGTAATTGTGAGCGTTGCGCTTGCGCCATTAGCCAAATCGCCGATCGCCCAGACACCAGTGCTGGAGTTGTAAGCGCCGCCGCTATCGTCCGAAACGTAGGTCAATCCCGTAGCTAACGGTTCGGTGACTTGCACCCCTGTGGTATTGGAAGGGCCGTTGTTGGTGACGGTGAGGGTGTAGGAGATAGTGTCGCCCACCGTGGGATTGGGGTTATCCACGGTTTTGGTAACTCCCAGGTCAGCCGTTGGCGTGAGCGTGTTGGTGTCGGTGCTGCTGTTGTTATCCGAGTTCGGATCGGGGATACCACTGGGAGGCGCAACGGTGGCGGTATTGGTCAAATTCCCGGTGGCTGCGGCATCCACCGTTCCGGTAACCGTAAGGGTGATGCTGTCACCTTGGGCCAGAGTGATACCCGTCCACGCACCAGTATTGGAATCGTAACTGCCGACGCTTGGGGTAAAGGTAGGCGTGAGGATAGTGGCGGGAACGGTATCCGTGACGGTGAGACTGGTGAGGGTACTCGGACCATTGTTGGTCACGGTAATCGTATAGGTAATCTCTTCCCCTGGAGTTACGGTGGTTTGACCGTCATCTTTCACAATCCCCAAGTCAGAGGAGGGAGGAGAGACCGTGGTACTGATAGTGGCCGTCTCCGTGCGGTTTATGGTGTCGGAAGTACCGTCATCGTCCACCGGATCGGTGACATCATTCGGTCGCTGTACGGTTGCTGAGTTAACTAACGGGTCAGATGCTGCCAAATCCACCGTTCCGGTGACGGTAAAGGTGGCGGTAGAGTCATCGTTAAGCGCCAAGGTGGTGTTGATATTATTCCCCGTTCCCGCCGGATCGCCGCAGGTACCCGCACCTGTAGTAATAGCACAAGTCCAAGTGACATCAGTCACGTCGGCGGGAATGGTGTCTGTGAAACTGGCGGGGGAGGCGTCGAGGATATCGCTGGGTCCTTCATTGGTCACGGTGATGGTATAGGTAATGGAGGTCCCCGCCACCACCGCCGTTTGGTCGGCGGTTTTGGCGATTTTTAAATCCGCTTCTCGAACCACCACAACGTCTTGCACAACTACTGGAGACGAGGGGACATAGGCCCAAGTGTCAATGCCTCTGTTATTACCAAAGTTATTGGTAAATGCGTGCGCTCCACCACTACTATCAACCCCAACCAGAGCACGAGGGGGAGTGGGCGCATTAGCAGGACAGGTTGTCGTGTCACTCGGATCGGTACACAAGCTAGTATCGTCATAGTAGATGGTTCTATCGCCTGTGTCCACATTTGCGATCGTGATCCCGTTGGGCATTTGCTCCACATCCAAGAAGGGAAAATGGACTTCCCCGGCATTCAACGAAATCTGAGCGCTATAGGCCACATTCCCCGGAGGCACGGCATTTCCCTGTCCGTCTAAGCCATCCCAAAATACCGTGTTGGAACCGGGGTCTGCGGTACCAATCAAAACGCGGTCTATCTGGTCTTGAAAGTCTCCATCGTCATTCAGGTCGAGAACTATTGTATAACTTCCTTCAAATCCCGCCGGAACGTCAAAGGTAAAATTGCCGCCTAGGGGGGTAGTTCCCGCCTGACCCGTAGTTCCTTCTACGCCGGCGAAGGCAAGATTTGAAGGAGTCGGTACTGCTTCTTCTGTGTTTCGCAGCCAAGTATCACCACTCGCAGACGGGACATCTGAATTGGGAAAATCACCCACTGCTGGTGAATTGAAAAAAATCTTATGCGTGCTATCATCGTTGGCGATGTCGGTAGGATCTTCAAAGGGAAACGGAGCGGTACCGGGTAAATCAACGGATTGAAACAGAGCGTCTCCAGTGGTGGTGTCGATAAATCCTTTCTTGTTGGCAAAAAAGAAAAATCCAGCCGGCTCAATCCCATTCAGGTTCACTTGGTACCGATAGCCATCCTCGGTCAATACAAACGCCTGCGAATTGACGGGCTGAATCGTGAAGCCGCCAGCAAATGTAAAGCTGGCATTAAGGGCTAAGGAGTTGCTAAACGCTCGACCTGGGATGGCGACGGTACTGGTATCATTTGCGCGAACTGTAACATCCCAAGCCGCAACAAATGGATCGTTGTTGTTCGGAGCAGGCCAATCACTATTCGCGGGCCTGGGGTTGGGATCATTTGTCCCACCGGGATTGGGACTTTCAAAGTCGATTTCCCAGACGCCGGTTTCGGTTACGGGTATGGTACAGGGATCGTATGCATCGGCAGCGGCACTGGTTGTGGAAGGGCCTGCGACTTCTGCAGCCCGGTTGGCGATGACCCCATCCCCTGCGGTTGTTGTTGCATCGCAACTAACGGCTGGACCGGTGGGCGGACGCGCTATGATATCTGCTCCATTCGTCCGAAAGGCACTAGAAGCCAAATCAATCCTTTCTCCCGCTTCGGCATACACTTTAATCGTAGTTCTAAATGGAATTCCACTGATACTGGTGTTACGAAATTCCAAAAATGGCCGATAGCCGCCGTTGGCGGTCAGTTCCCGACTCCCTTCGGCGCGCACGCTGGTGGCATTCAACAGGGAAAACAGAATCGGTGCCACGAACAGCAACCGACCCATCCAGTTCCCGGATACATTGATGGGGTTCATCGCTCACCTCCCGCCTGAGTTCCTTCCGGCGTTCTCGCTGGGGCGGGAATATCTTGTCCGAAGCCGGGCCATAATTGATTCAACTTGAAGGTTAACCCTAAATACGGCCCGGACGCCGATCGCTCTCCCTCAAAATCGCGATCGCTCACCTCCCCAAACACATATCCTGCCGCCAACCTTAACTCTGGCGTCACGTAAAACCCGACTTCCGCCACCACGCCAAACTCATCATAATCGGCTTCCGGTTGGTGAATCCATCGCCCTTCTCCAACCACATCCCACCGATATCCCAACCGATAGGTGGCTCTTACTTGCCCCAACGACACTAACGACGTCCCCACTAAATCATCCGCTAAATAAGACGTCCCATGTCGCACGGCTGCTTTTCCATAAAACTCCCATCGCCAATTCGGCGCATAAATCCCCTCCAACGCAAATGTATGATCCTGCGCTTTTGTGCCGGAATCAAACAAAATACTCTCCGGTATCGTCGCCGCATTTTGCCGAAACTCATAGCGCAACAACCCATTAAACCGATCGCTTTCTGGATTCCGATAAGCCAACCCCAGCCGCAAATGAATCGTATCCCCAATATCCTCAAACAACTGATTGGACGATGAGGCTTGCTGATACCTTCCCAACACCGATAAGGAGTCGGTAATCTTCCCACTCGCTGCTGCTGAAATCACTGTATTGTCTCCACTGCTGGAAAACCGATGTTCGTAACGGGCACTGGCGGAAAAGTCCGGATTCCCCGTATATTCAAACCCAATACTATAACTATCCCCCCCTCTAATTCCCAAGGACGATGCACTTTGTCCCGGGGCGACGGGTTGCTCGAATTGACTCCCGGAACCGGTGCGCCCAAATAAGGAGCCAAACACATGCTCGTAAGCTAAATTCACCCGAAATCCGGGAAACACGGTCCACCCATGTCTGATTCCCAATGCGGCCCCCATTGTTTGCCCGTTCGCGAAGGAATATCGCCCGGTCAATATCGTATCTTCGGTTAAATTATAATCCCCATTCAAATTCACGCTGGTGATGGAATTGTCGTCAAATTGTCCCCCGGTAAACCATACTTGATTCAGTTGCAATGTCACCCCCGGAAGCAGTTGCCAATCTAACCCGAGAATCGTCCGGTCTGGATAAACCGTATCCTCATCTCCCAACAAATTTAATTCATTTTGCGCCCGAAAAGAAATTTTATCGGTAATCGGTACGGCTAAGCGCGATCGCAATTGCGATGAGGTCACGTCTAAGGGACGAGTTGCTTCCTCATCGGTTCGGTTGCGCCACACCCAATCTAACCCGACAGTTGCCCGTCCGATGCTCTGTTGCAACCCTGCTGTAATTGTGGTTAACGTATTGTCCACTTCATTCCCGGGTAACGCTTCTTGTCTGGGTCGCAAAAAGTCATCCAATACGGTTATCGGTCGCGGGGTCGCCCCAAAATTTCGCTCCCGGTCGTAAGAAAACTGTAGTAAGGTGCTGTCAGTCAATCGACTGGTTAATTGTCCCCCATATCGCGTTTGTCCGGGGACGAAACTGATGGTGGCATCGTTGGCAAATCCTTCGTCGGTATTGCGATAGTAAAGTCGTCCGGAAAATGGTCCGCCAGTGGCGGTTAATTCGGCGCGATAGGCTTCTCCGGTGACGAGTCCTAAAACTTCGGAATTGTTGGTAGAGTGGGCATATTCGGCGATAAATTGGCCGCTGAATGGCGATTTGAAGTTGGGTACCTCTTCTTCGGGATTCACCTGCCGCGATCGCTGCCGATTTTGCCCGAATACATACATCACGTCGGCCCCATACAATTCAAAATCCCGAATGCCTTGATTTTGCCGCACGTAGGTCGCCCCTATCCAACTCGGCGCGTTATAATCTCGGGAAAAGTTATAGCGAATTCTTCCGCCCCATAAGTTGGTCTCTCCGTCTCTTTCTTCATGTTGATAGGTGGCAATAATCCGTCGCGTCACTACGGTTTCTATGCCGTTGACGGTAATCACATCGGTTCGCAATATCGGGTCGCGAAACAATATCGCGCCGCGATCGTAATCGATTTCGTAATCTTCTCCTCGATTCAGCGGTTGTCTTCTAACAATATTTCCGGGCCGCCCAATTTCTTCGAGTTCTAAAAACAGGTTCTCGCTTCCGGGAATCACTAACCGATTGGAGAGAAAATAATACCCGCTGGTCCCGTCGGGGGCGATCGCATCTCTCTGGAATCCTTCCACATCATTGGCATATAACCCGGTAATCTGCAACGGCCCCAAATTATAATGCCCTTTAAATCCGTGAAAGGCCCGACTAATCGCGGTGTATTCTTGCGATCGCGTGGCCAATTCTCCAGTCCCGTAGTCTCCCCACATGAAATAGTCCAATCCCGCATTCTCAATCGGGGAAGACCGCTCGAATCTCAAATACACGCTGTCGCTAGAGGAGGCGATCGCTTCTACGGTGGACGCATCTCCATACAGGGGATAATTCTGTTCGGAAAACTGGGTGTCGCTAAATAGTCTTTGTCGGTTTCCGCTACAGTCGCAATTAATGGCTCTCTCGCTATTATATGCCCCGGTAAACAACCATCCGCCAATTTCCCCAATGGCAAATGCTGTCCCTTCTAAATCCAATTCGTAATCGTTGTCTTTATCTGGGGGCAAAAAGTCCCGAAATCTCCCCCAATAATCGGTTCCGCGCGGTCCAAATCGGAGATTGACCGCCCCGGTGACTAAACTGGGTCGCAAGTAGGTGTCGAACTGTATCTGGGTAAACGCTTCTAGCAGTCGCCCCGCGCCAGTTTCTCGGTCTAGCGCCGCCCGGATTCTCGCGGTTTGCGCGTCTAATGGGGCGCGCAGTTGGGCGCTGAATGTACCGGCGATCGCCTGTACCTGAAATCCGGGGTCGTCGGGATTGAAGTCCTCGCCGATGAATTCCCCGGCACTGGCACTTAAGGTAATCACTGCATCCCGCGCTGACAGATTCCCGCTTTCATCCAGGAGCTGTCCGCTGACGTTGACTACTGACCTGCCGTCTGCTGGCGCTCTGGTTTCTCGGGTCTCTACGATTAGCTCGTTGGGCGCGCCTTCTACAAATACGGCGATCGCTGTCTGTTCCTGGCTATCGCGCTGACGCAGGGCGATCGTGTTTTCCCCTTCTCGCAATGGCACTCCGTACCAGGTCTGGGTGACAATGCCCGTATTCGGATCCTGTTCGGTCCGCCCGATTAACTCCGGCGATTGGATTTCCCCGTTCACCACTAGCTCTATTTCGCTGTTTTCGGGGAATTGTACGGTGACTCGCGTGGCGGGAACATCCAATACCGCCTCGGGACTGGGGGAAATAATCGCCAGCCCATCCCCAACTACGGATTGTCCTACTTGCGATATCCCCTCCCGGGTAGTGGAATCCTCTATCTGCAATTGAGAATTAGAAATTTCCCCGGCGTTGTTCTCATTTTCTGCTTCTGATGTTATTATTTTGCTATAGGGAATTATTCGAGACGGAATGATTCCCGTGGGGGAAAGGGGGTAGTGTGTCTGGATGTCGAGATTTTCCCCTTCACCGCCCCACTCTAAAGTATTGACAAAATCGATAATCTCTCCGCTTTCTGCTGTAGCTACATTTGCAGGGCTATTTTTGGGTGTGTCTATTGCTTCAAATGCCCATAAGTCGCCACTTTCCCGGATTTCGCGATAGCTCTGCTTGCTGACAGATTGTGTAGCTACATTTGTTAATACGTTGTCATCAGTTAAGCTGAGGGTGGAGCTTGCAAGTGGCAGTACATTTGTGTCTACATTCGTAGCAATTTGGGCTTCCGGCAAATCCGGCCAAATTCCCCTCTCGTTACCCAATTTTTTGCCTGTCTCAACAATCGTGGCAACAGGTATGCTTACGTAAAGTGCTACACTTTCTGGTTTTTTGGATAGCTCAAATCCTGACTCTGCCTGCAATTCAAGGAATTCGGTAAAATTTACATCTGTTGTTTTATGGTCATCATATAACAGATTGCATGTTGACAATTGCAGTATATCTGGAAATGCGGAGTGTTGGTTCTCGCGTGACAGGATTTCCTCGCCCGGAAAATATTGCAAATTGCATGTTGACAATTGCAGTATATCTCGGGAGTCGCCCTGGGAATTAGCGATCGCCTCGTCTAACTGTAGATTCCCCGTTGACAACTCTAGGCGAGGTGTAGTTTGAGAGTTATC
>NZ_JAYFEQ010000365.1:0-9028 GCF_055795085.1 Phormidium sp. CCY1219
CACAGATTCCGAGCCAACCGGAGACACGACCCATTTGGCAAGGCTGGATGCCCTGTAAATCCTGGTATCGCCCAATTAGTAAATGTAGGGAGCTAGGTTAGAATCCACGGACAATTCATTTTCTCAAATTAGCTCCAGACGGAAACGATTTGGAGGCGCATCTGGGCAAAAGCTCCCAGTGCGCGGTGAGAATGCTACCTGACTGGGATACGGGGAGCGGGCCTGACAGCCGTAAGCCCTACCGGGACACTCCCACCTTGCGCCAGCAGGTGGGGGAGCATTCATACGCTACCACGGTTTTGGCGGGATGGGTTGGATGCCGGGGATGCTCGCTCCAGTACAATCTCGTTAATGGCGAACGCTTAGTCGTCACTGGCCGAAAGGCTCGGGAATGCTGGAGATCGGCGGCAACTACCGCTGTTTTGTGTCCCAGGAAGAGAACCGAATGGAAAAACAAGGATCGATCGCGCTCATGGACTTTTCAATCGCTACACTACTGGCAAATTTTGCAGATGACAAATTGGTTGCTCCCAAGGTCTTAGAAAAGAAACTGGGTTGCCAGGATGAAACGAGCGTGCGCTATTTGCAAATCGCCCTGGATGCGTTGGAAAAAATTGGCCTTCTCGTAAAAGAGAAGGGTCGCTATCGTCGCATCTGGGAAGAAAATGTCGTGGAAGCTAAACTACGTTGCTCGAGCAAGGGGTTTTGCTTTGCGATTCAAGATAAAGAAGGCACGGAGGATATTTATATCCGAGAATGCCATCTGAGTAATGCTTGGAATGGCGATCGCGTGTTGGTCAATATCATTAAAGAGGGCAGCCGTCGTCGCTCTCCGGAAGGAGAAGTGAAACTGATTCTGGAACGCTCTAACCCTTCGGTGTTGGCGCGGGTAAAACAAAGCGACTCTCGCTATCAAGCGGTTCCTTTGGACGATCGCTTGCTGTTTGAACTGGATTTGAAACCCAATGGGGTGGTTCTGGAGTCGGCGGTGGATCATCTGGTTCACGTGGAAGTTTTGCGCTACGCCCTGGGTAGCAATCCGCCTGTGGGGCGCGTGGCTCAAATTCTCGGATCCGATGCTGAAGATGCCAATGATTTGGATATTGTCTGCTGCAAGCATGACTTACCTCGCTCTTTCGGAAAATCCGTCTTCGATGAGATTGCGGAATTTCCCAAGTCGGTGCGAAAAAGCGATCTGAAAAATCGCTTGGACTTGCGGAAACTGTTTGCTATCTCTGTGATGCCCACATCTGGACTGGATAATTCCTCGTTTGTGGTCGAACAAGCGTTTACCTTGGAATCGCTCAAGGGGGGTCAGTCGCGGATTGGCATTCACGTGGCTGATGTGGCACATTGGGTCCTACCGGATACGGCTGTAGACCGCGAAGCGCGCAAGCGGGGCGTGTCCGCCTATCTGGGCAAGACGGTATTGCCAATGCTTCCCGAGGCGATCGCGGTGGAAAGTTGTTCCCTGATTCCAGGTGAAGAGCGCCTCGCGATTTCGGTATTAGTCACCTTAGATGAATTTGGGGTGGTGGATTTTGAAATTCAACCCAGCGTTATCCAGGTTGACTATCAGGTGGCGAATTCCCAAGCTCAATCTCTACTGGATTCAGTTCAAGAAGAAGTGGCTGACCCAGAAACGATTCCGAGTTGGTGGAATGAGTTGCGCGATCGCCAACCCTCTGAAGATGGGGAACTCCTCCCGGATGAGGTGAACGAGCTGTTAGATGAACTGTTTCGCTTGAGTTATAAACTGCAAAAGCAACGTCGGGAGCGCGGTGGCTTTGAATTGAATCTGCCACCGAATCAATACGGCACTTGCCCGTCGGTCTTTAACGATGAAGGCGTGCAAGGGGCGATCGCCCTTTCTTCTCACCTCACGGCTCGGGGACTCATGTGTGAGTTCGTTATCCTGGCCAACCAACTGATCGCTAACCACATCAAGGAACTCGGCCTTCCCGGCATTTATCGGGTTCAACCCGCGCCGGACCTCGATCGGGTGGACGAACTGATCAAGCTGGCTAGCCAGATGGGGGTGGAAGTAATGCTCGATGACCCGGATGAGGTCACGCCTACGGACTTTCAAGACTTTACTGAGGTGTTTGCCGCATCCACTTGCGAGCGAGTCCTCACTTATCTGCTGGAGTCTACCCTGAAACCGCCCACCTACAGCACGTTAGCTAACCCTCACTTTGGTTTGGCGCTCACAACAGGATATACTCACTTTAGCGCACCAGTGCAGCGGTATGCGGATTTATTGGTGCAGCGATTGCTCAAAACTCTGTTCGACAAAGGCCGCGATCGCAAAACCACCCGCGCCCGCGATCGAGTTGACCTACATAGCAGTAACTGTCATGGCCTGATTACCTGGAATGTCCTCCCCCCCGATATCCAACAGGAGTTTGAAACCGAATTCTCCACTCTAGTTGGCCATCTGACCGAACGGGAAAAATTAACCCAAGAAGCCGAAGCCGACTTGGAAGGTCTGCAAAAAGCCGGCCTGATGAAAGAACGCACCGGGGAAACCTTCTCCGGACTGATTACCGGCGTCCAATCTTACGGCTTCTTCGTGGAAATCGAAGTGGAATCCCCCGATGGTTCCCCCCTGCGTCTGGAAGGTCTGGTCCATGTCTCTTCCCTAAAAGACGACTGGTACGAGTATCGCTCTCGCCAACAAACGCTCGTGGGCCGCAAAAACCGCAAGCAATACAGCCTCGGCGATTGGGTCGAAGTTCAAGTCAAAAGTGTGGACTATTACCGTCAGCAAATTGACTTGGTTGCCGTGGGCGGCGGTAGCGAAGCCAGTGCCGATGACTATTCCGATTATCGCATGGGCGATCGCGACTACTACGACTATGACGATGAAGAATAAACCCCTACCGGTTTAACTTCCCCCCTTCACCTGTAACGGGTTCCTAGGCTCACCCTGGGAACCCTCCTAACTTTCCCCACCTTTTCAACCCCCTTATTTCCTCACCCTTTCTCCCCTTTAAAATCAGTTCAAAACATTCCTCCAATGATAAAATAACCCCCAGCTTTGTCGTTTACAACTTCCCTCGGAAAAATTAATACCTCCAACTCCAACCCCCAACAAAAACTCCCCCTAATCTTAGGCATCACCGGCGCATCCGGTTTAATCTACGCCGTCCGCGCAATTAAATTCCTGCTCGAGGCCGATTATCCCATCGAACTGGTGGCCTCTAAATCCACCTATATGGTCTGGCAAGCTGAAAACAATATCCGCATGCCCGCAGACCCCGCCGCGCAAGAAAAATTCTGGCGCGAACAAGCCGGCGGTGTGACCACCGGTACCCTGACTTGTCACCCCTGGCAGGATGTAGGCGCTAATATAGCAAGTGGTTCTTTCCGTACCTTGGGAATGCTCATCCTCCCTTGCAGTATGAGCACGGTGGCCAAACTCGCTAATGGGTTGAGTTCTGACTTGCTCGAACGCGCCGCTGACGTGCAGCTCAAGGAAGGTCGCAAATTGGTCATCGTCCCGCGCGAAACCCCCTTTAGTCTGATTCACTTGCGAAACTTGACCGCTTTGGCAGAAGCAAACGCTGCTATCGTCCCGGCAATTCCCGCCTGGTATCACAAACCCAAAACCATTGAGGATTTGGTAGATTTTGTGGTGGCGCGGGCGTTGGATATCTTGGACATCGATTGCATTCCCCTGCGTCGCTGGTCAGGCCATTAATCACTCCCGCTTTTAATGAGAAAGTCTGATTTTTTAAATTAACCTATTCCCCATTATCTTGATTATTCAGAGTTAAATTCTTATGCGTGAATTTCGCACTGTGCTGCTGCTGGTGGTTCTCGGCGGATTAATTATTTTTGCCGTGCAAAATACCTCGCCGAGTCTGGCATTGGTGTTTTTAGGGATGAAATCTGTCCCCTTACCTCTGTCGGTGTGGGTGTTAGGGGCGATCGCCCTCGGTGGTGTCACGTCCTGGGTGATGGACATGCTCTTGCGTCTCTACGCTCATTGGGCCGCCAAAGAGTCGCGAGTCAGACGGGGGCGATCGCCCTACCGCGACCCGATAGAACCCTCCCCGGAACCTCCCGCATCCTGGTCTCCCTCCGCCAGAAACCCCCAATCAGAAACCCCCCCGCCCTCTGGCCGAACTTGGGACCCCAATGCGACCCACCTGCAGGATAACGACCCGGGGGAACCCTTTCACCCGACCTCCGCCGAGGAATTCGACGATGACAAAAACTGGATCGACGAAGATGAGGAATTCTTCGACGAAATCGAATCTGACGCTTATAACTACGAGGTGGTAAAAGAACCGAGGAGCGAATCTTGGTCCGGATCCATGTATTCCTACAGCTATCGCGATCGCGGCGAGTCCCGGGATGAGGACCGGGAATCCCCGGGAGAAACTGAGGCGCGAATTATCACTCCCCCTGCTTCTGAACCACCGCCCTCCCCGGAACAGGAGGAAGAAGACAACGCCTCGCAGATTCCTCCTCCATCCCCGGAGAATCAAACTGCATCGGAACCACAACCCGCCGAGAATTGGCAGTCAGAACCGCAAGGGCAAGATGACTGGACCAAGAAGCGATCGAAAGCTGACTGGGAGGAATGGTAATGAATGTCAGACGCGATAAATCGCCTCTCTACAAAAGGGCGTTCCCCCCTACGGGGGGAACGAGTCACGCGGAAAATTTCGCGCCTCTACATGCCCGGTTTATCCCTGCTCGATCGCCGGGGTTGTTTCTGGCGCGGATAACTTTTGCAACCACTCCACAATCAGCGGATTGACGATTTCTGGACGCTCATCGTGGGGACAGTGACCGGTGTTGGGAATCGAAACAAACTCGATCGCCTGGGTATTGGCAAACTCTTCAAAAATCCGTCCGCCGGCGATCGCGGTCCAAGGGTCATCCGCACCCCACAAGACTAACAAGGGACGCTGGAGTTTGGGCAAAAACTCCACGGGGGGTTTGCCCGCCGGGGCGGTGAGAATGGAGGCAAATACTTTCTGCGCCCCCGCATGACAAGAGGGTTCGTAAAGCAAATCTACCAATTCATCGCAAACCGCCTCGGGGTTGCGATACACTTGCCTCAAGGTTCTGCGAATCCGGTGTTTCTGACGGATGCGATTAAACAAAAATGGCCCGACGGTGGGAGAATTCACCAGCTTGGCAAACATCCCCATCACCACCCGCAATGGGGGATTGAGTTCTTCGGGACGATGATTCAATCCGCCGGCGCAGTTGAGCAATACGCCCCCGGCAGCAATTTCGGGAGAATCGGCGACTATCATCAAGCTGAGTAGCGCGCCGATGGAATTGCCGATAAATACGGCGGGTTCTCGGATCTGTTCTTCCCAGAAGTCTTTGAGCAGGGCTTGCCACAATTCTAAGGTGTACTCGAGGGGGGGTTTATCGGAATCGCCAAATCCGAGTAGGTCGATGGCAAAAACTCGATACCCGTTTTCTGCTAATACGGGAATGTTTTTGCGCCAATGACCGATGGAGGCTCCAAATCCATGAATCAGCACCAAGGGCTGACCTTCGCCCCGGATGCTGTATTTAATTTGATGGCCTCTCCAAGTCCAAGTTTGCTTTTCTAATTGGGTTGGCGCGGTAAGCTGTTCTGTGGTTGCGGTCATTTTATGAAGTTTCGTAAACTCCTTTTTATGATAATCGGGTTTGGGGCGAGTCGGTGTTGAGATAGGTGGGGTGGCGCTGTGGGAATTTTATTACCACAAAAATTGTATTTTGTCAAGGCATAGGCGGAAATTTTTCGGGAAACTTAGGCTACGGTTTGCATTTGACTCTAGCGGATTGTGAGGTAGAGTAATTTCTGTAGGACTTAGGCATCTTGTCAAATTAAGCATTACCTGTAGGGTGGGCAATTTATTGTCCATCGTACCTGTGAAGTAGGTGCGTAAGTTCTGTTGTGATGTAGCGAGTTAGACGGATTTTGATGATGGGGGAATTATCTCAGTCTCAGGGTAAACGCCGCTATGGAATTATCGGCACTGGCGCGATCGGTGGATTTTACGGTGCAAAATTGCAACAGGCGGGTTTGGAGGTTCATTTTTTGCTGCATCGGGATTACGATGCGGTGCGCGATCGCGGTTTGATTGTGGAGTCGGTTGATGGTGATTTTACCCTCAACCCGGTCTATGCCTATAATGACGTGCATCAGATGCCGCCTTGCGATGCGGTGGTGGTGGCGCTGAAAACCACGCGCAATGATTTGTTACCCCAACTGCTACCCCCGGTGATGAAGGATTCGGGGGTGGCAATATTGCTACAAAACGGCCTCGGTAGTGAAGAGCTGGCGGCTGAGGCGGTGGGCAGCGATCGCGTTATGGGAGGACTGTGCTTTATCTGTTCGAATAAAGTCGGTGAGGGACATATCCGCCATCTGGATTACGGATACATTAATTTTGCCGAATATGCGGCGAACTATCAACCCCAAGGCATTACGGACCGAATGCGTCACATTGGGGAGGATTTCAAACAAGCGGGGATTCCGGTTCAATTCTCGGAGGATTTGCTCCTGGCGCGATGGAAAAAACTGGTGTGGAATATCCCGTTTAATGGCCTTTCGGTGGTGTTGGATGCCAAAACTGATGCCCTGATGGGAAATCCGCACACCCGCACTTTGGCAGAACAGTTGATGCAAGAGGTGGTTGCCGGTGCGGCGGCGTTTGGACGGGAAATTCCCCCCAGTTTCCTCGATTCGATGCTGGACCATACGGTGAAAATGAAACCCTATCTCACGAGTATGAAGTTAGATTGCGATCGCGCTCAACCTCTGGAAGTGGAAGCCATTTTTGGCAATCCCTTGCGCGCGGCGGCAAGTCAGGGGGTGCAACTTCCCAAAATTGACATGCTCTATCAGCAGCTTAAGTTTATCGATGCCACGTTGGGTTGAGATTCTCTGCGGTGAGGGATTGGGTGGTTGGAATGGTGCGTGACTCGGGGTGTTGATTTGGGGGATAATTGCAATCTGGATCGACCCGAGTCACGCACCCTACGGGGTGGAAATAGTGATTCTGTCACGAAATCTATAGTTTTGTAAATATTTTGGTTTTGGATATTGACACAGAATCAAAATTCGCCTATGATGAAGATGTCAAAGTTCGATACGGAGAACAGTTATGCATCGACGTGGTGGATACCGTCCCGGCGCGGGACGAAAAGGAGCCTGGCGGCATGGAGAAACGCGCACGATCCGAGTGCCGGTGGCATTAGCCGATCGCCTATTGGAAATTGGGCGAGAGTTAGATAGCGGGAACGATTGCGCCCCGGAATCGTTAACGGGGTTGCTAGATGAATGGCAGATGCAATGCGACGCGCAACCGGCAGATGCCCCAGAATGGCAAAAGGTGCGGCAGCTTTTAAGTGAGATTCGCGAGCTGTTGTCGGAATCGGCGGAATTCGCGGAACCGGGAATGGGTCGCGGTTTCGGGCGCGGTAGAGGTAAAGGAAATCGCCCCCCAATGGATGATGAATTCCCTCGGGGTCGCCAAGGACGAGGCAGAGGCCGATATGGTCGGTCGATGCCGTTATCTGAAGTTCCGGGCGATCCGCAGGAGTAATCCCAATTTTCTAAACTTTTGATGGAGTACCATCGCGTATCGGGACAGGGCATGCCATGTCCCGATATTCTCTCATTGTGCTAAAATATAGTATATATCGGTGGGTTTGAAAAAGCCCAGGCGCGATTTCAATCCCCCGCCCGGTATTGCCACGGTGGTATTTCAATCGCCTGTTATTGCTCAACTTCCGAGAGGCGCAACCCGCGAATGTTCTGGCAGGAAAAAGTATCTTGACCTCCGGGTTGGCGGCGGATCAGTTCGATAACCTGTCCGGCCCAATTTCTCAGGAACCACTGACACAAGCAACCGTCGTCTTGCGGTTGTGCGGAGAGGGGGATAAAGCCTTTCTGTCGCCAGTGTTGGGCGGCGGAGTGCATATCGTTTACTTGAATGGCAATATGAGGAACGGCATTATCTCCGCTGGCGCGCCGATCGCGGTCGAGGCGATCGTGGGGGGCGTGAGGGGCCAAAAGCACGAGTATGCCGCCAGCAGGGAGGACGAAGCTGATGAAATACATGGCCAAATCATCTGGAAAAGGCTCGTCTTCGGGACAAAATTCATTCGGCCATTCTCCTGGTCCTTCGGCGATCGCAGCGCCTAATTCCACCAGGCGATCGCTGTACTGGATCGCCGAATTGGCATCGGGTAAGATCGGGACGAAATGGTCTACCCGGACGCGATCGCCATAAAGCTCGATGGTGAAAGGCGATCGGGCGAAATATTCCGGCGTCATACAATCGGATTTATACTTCAGTTGCCCGTTTATTTCTACAATCGGCGATGGGGAGAGACTTGCCGCCCCGGTTCGGGATAGTTGTAGGTTGTTCATCATCACACCTCAGTTGGCTAGGTTTTGCATTTGCTGCGGTTTAGTGTTAACTTTTATTAAGACTCGTTACCCCCAAGTTAACCTAAAAGAAGTCTTTTTTGCAACCACTGCCCGAGATGAAACACGCCATAGACACCCGCTTAATCAAACCCGAACTCCCGCAACCGCCGACTTTCGAGAGTCTGGAAGCGGAACGAATTCACCGGAAACAGCGCCTAGCTGCTGCCTTTCGCTTGTTTGCCCATTTTGGTTTTGATGAAGGACTCGCCGGTCACATCACCGCGCGGGATCCGGAATTTCCCGATCGCTTTTGGGTCAATCCCTTTGGCATGTACTTCGGTCACATTCGCGTCTGTGACCTGCTATTAGTGAATCACAAAGGTGAAGTCATCGAAGGGGATAAACCGGTGAATGCGGCGGGATTTGCCATTCATTCCAAAATCCACCAAGCGCGCCCGGATGCCGTCAGCGCCGCCCACGCCCATTCCCTTTATGGCAAATCCTGGTCTACCCTGGGCCGGTTACTCGACCCCCTGACGCAGGATGCTTGCGCCTTTTACCGAGAATCGGCGTAAAGCCCCCGGATTTATCCGTGGGGATATAAGCCGAGCGACTGACCCCCGGTCCCCC
>NZ_JAYFEQ010000366.1:0-212 GCF_055795085.1 Phormidium sp. CCY1219
GAAACCCAGATCTCAAAGGTCTGGGCCCAGAAGCCCGCGCCGTACCGCCTAAGCGGTCGGCGTCGGGAGTACGTCACATTAACCTTCGACAGAAAGTCAACTTCTGCGGGCTGAAGCCACGCAGCTTGGAGGGCCCAACCTCTAACTAAGAGTTGGCGCTTACCAGAGCCAAAAACGATAACACCTCCGGGTATTTCCCTAGCCCGGACTAT
>NZ_JAYFEQ010000367.1:0-982 GCF_055795085.1 Phormidium sp. CCY1219
GTTTAGGCTGGTCAGGTGGTTAGAAGTACAAGCCCCTGGCTTTAGACATGGGGTTGGTTTCTACGGAGTCCCTGACAAGAGGCGATAGAAGAGATTTTAGCTCTGAGGCCAAACCAGGTCAAAAAAGGCTTCATCGAGATCGTAGCCAAGCATTTGAGCCATTGACAGCAGCTTAGACTTTGGGGAGAGACCCTGTTGCTGCAACCAAGGAGCGATGGTAAAAATCTTGTGCATCAGGAAGATTTCGAGAGCTTCTGGATTGTATTGAATTCCCTCAACCCGGTGGAACTGGTGAGGAACCAGCATAGCCGTGTAGCGAGCCAATTCCCCCTGTTTCCAGTCGAGCAATATTGGCAACCAAGGATAGCGAGCATCCAAGCCAATAAACCACAATCGCACCTCTGGGATCTCAGAAAGTTCGCGCGGATCGGTTGGATCCCGAGGATAATCGAGGTCAAAACGCAGGCACTGCTGTGGATCGCTCAAAGCTCCATTTTGCAGCAACGTTTCAATCGCAGATTGAGCCGCAGAGAAATCCAGATGACGCACAGATTGAGCATTAAGCGCGATTGTAGTAATTGCCATTGAAACCAGGGAAAGACGACGAACCAAACGCAAAAAAGCAGGAATGCCCTGCCTGTTGAGTAGTTTATCATTCCAGCAAGGCAAAAGCGATCGCCGCGAGGCGATCGCGGCAATGTAGAGAAAAACGAGGCATAGGTGAAGAAGGGAGACGCACAACCAGAGCCTAAGATAGAATAATTGCAACTCCCGTCCCTTGGCGATCGGGCGATGGCTCCCGATGGGAGTCATGCCGGAATTTCAACCTGCCAGCGACACTTCATCCGCATGAAAAAACACGATAACCTCATAAGTGAAGGCGAGATCCTTTAAATCTTGCGATTAAGTCAGCACCCCGCTCTAAAGAGACGGGGCTTCTAGCCCCTGACTTTAGGTAGCTGACCAGCCTAAGCCCTACGAG
>NZ_JAYFEQ010000368.1:0-2382 GCF_055795085.1 Phormidium sp. CCY1219
AGACATTGTTGCGTCTGTTCTGATTGCTCGTAACGTTGGCTTCGCTAATGTTCAGAGTCGGTACTTTCCAAATCGCAGGGTCTTAACCCCTTAGGAGTGTTTAACGATTTGGTTCTAGAGCCTGGAACTAGCACGCATCCCAGGGTAGGAATGTTAACTCTTGCTCTGAATGTAGCCAGTTAAGGCTTAAGCTGGTCAGCTATCCTGTTGCGGGAGGGCACGAAGCCCCCGTGCTTCAGCCGGGGGTGCTGACTCTCCTGGCTGTTTTAGGGCTTGACAATTTGGGCAAAATTTAGTATCTTAACCAGTCATTCCCGGGGGTAGGGGTTGCATTTCTTCTGCGGAAATCCCAGAAAAATGACGATTTAACATCCCGGAAGGGGACGGACAATCCTCTGGGGTTTCACGAATTGAGAATTGACAAAATTATACCAGTGGTGGAGGTCGGAACTTCAATTTTGCACAGTTCGATTCGCCCGCCATAGGCTTGCACGGTGGGCGCTTCGGGCAGGGTCTCTACGGTCCAGTCTCCGCCTTTGACGTAGATATCGGGTTGCACGGCTTCGATGAGAGGGGCGGCGGTAGTACCGTCAAAAATGATGACGCCATCTACGGGTTTGAGGGCACACAGCACTTCCGCGCGCTGCATTTGCGGGACAATCGGTCGCGGGGGTTGTCCGGGTTTGGTGGGTTTGATGGTTTGCACGGAGCGATCGCTATTTAACCCGACCACCAGCGCTCTCCCCAAAGCTTTAGCCTTTTGCAGGTAACGCACGTGCCCCACATGCAGCAAGTCGAAGCAGCCATTGGTAAATACTAAGGGTCGCCACCGATCGCGATCGGTGGCGATTTTCTCTTGCAATGCATCGATGGTGTAAATCCCGGAAATCATAAGCGAAATTACATCGGTTTGTCTGGGTCTTCCTCCGGCGGGTGATACCCATGCTCGAAGGCAAAGCGCACCAGTTGGGCGCGATTTTCTACCTCTAGTTTGCTCAGGATATGACTGAGATGGGTCTGCACCGTGCGCGGACTGATAAATAACCGCCCTGCAATCTGTTTGTTGGTATAGCCTTGGATGACTTCCCAGAACACTCGCGCTTCTGCTGGAGTTAAAGGGAGTGGATCCGGTTCCCGGTTCTCTATCTCCTCCGATGGGGCGCTGTGCCCCTCTGGATTGACACTGGGCGTCGGGTTGCCCTGGATCCCCGGCGTCGGACTCAGTTGCTGCATCAACCGAATCATCTCGGCATGGATCCGCCGCGATCGCTCCAACTGCGCCTCGATTTTCGCCACTAATTCCAATGGCTCAAAGGGCTTAATGAGATAATCATCCGCTCCGATGGCGTGCCCCTCAATGCGATCGTCGAGTTCCCCTTTACTCGATAGGAAAATAAAAGGCACTAATTTGCCCGCCGGGTTGCTCCGCAATCGGCGACAAAACTCAAATCCATCCATCTGGGGCATCATTACGTCGGACACCACTAAATCGGGCGGATCCCTTTGGAATACCTTTAACGCTTCCGCCCCAGAAGTGACTTCCTCCACTACATATCCCTGCTGTTCTAGATGGCGTTTCACCACCATTCGCAGGATTTTATCATCGTCTACTACTAAAATTCGTTTCATCTGTTTGAGCCGCTGCACCTAAGTTCCTACTCGATATCCCTTGCAGGTTGGCAAACTAGACTAAAATCCTTACTGGAACCGCAATTGACATCTCGGTGGGAAAAAACTACATCTCGGGTGTTGTCAATCATACTTCCCCCTGTAGTCTATTGGCAAAGATGATGCCTTCATTCCAGGGGAAAATCCTCTCCTTTATTTTTATCCCTCTATTCTAGCATGGATTTCAGTTTTTTTACCAACATTTTGCCCCCTTACAACTGTTCTCTAGGAAAATCTTCCCTTATTCAATTTTTAGCGCTATTGGCAACCCCCGTTCCCGCCGTTACGTTTCAACCTTGCAATTTTATTCCCTTTTGAGCCGATTAACTTTTTTTGTCTCCTTTATTATCGCTTGTCAAATTCATCACTCTCTAATTTTATTGTGTAACATAACATTTTTTCGCGAATCACAAAAGGTTTTTATCCTTCGCTTAACTCGATAAAAATCGGATTTTTAGCTATCGGTTTAGTTGCATTATTTTCTTGATTAATTAACAAAAGATACATCGGTTTATTTCTGTAATTTTAAAAAATCATCCAGACAAGCAAATCAACAAATAAACTAAATTCCGGATTCCAATCAAAAGGAATTCAGAAAAAATTGACATCCAGGTTTTTATGCTTAGCATTTCTAACGCTGTTAAACTAAGCAATTCCGTCACCAGAACTACTCGTCTTCAGAACCGGACTTGAGACTTTCACCTCATCCGGCTC
>NZ_JAYFEQ010000369.1:0-4101 GCF_055795085.1 Phormidium sp. CCY1219
TCATGATGCTGAAACGGGCGCTGGCTTGCTGAATATGACGGCGGCGGTGCATTTGGCGAAGGTGACGAAGCCAGAGGAGCATAGTACACCGGCTCTTTTGAGTCCTGAAACTTGGAGTGGCGAGGGTGTCTATACGCCAGGTGAACGGGCTGTTCAGAATGTGATTGTGCCTCCAGAATGGCGGCGTTGGTATTACGGTTGGCTCAATGATAGTAATCCCAGTGATACATTTGCCTTCTCAATTGATGAACCAACCCCGTTACAGTTTTCACTGAATGTTCTAGGAAGTGCTGTTCTTCGCAAGAATGGTCAAGTTGTCTTGGAAGGTAAATATGATGGAACTATGCTTTACGCGGGTGCAGATGGAAAACTCGATCCTGGCACCTATGTTTTAACAGTTGATCGCGGTAACTTATCAAGAATTGATGAGTATAAGTTGGTCATGAACTTTGTTGAAGGTAGTCAAGGCAAAGAAATGCCGATTGTTGACCATCTTCCCAGTCCTGAGCCAGTGCAACCTCCCCCAGATAATCCGCCTGTAACCGATATTTCGGAATGGATTAAAAAGATGGCAGAGAAGCGAGCCGAGGAGGCAATTCTAGAAGCCTATGAAGCCCAGAAAGGAAAATTGGGTAATGCTTTGGAAGACATCCAAGTTCACTGGAAAGCCTTTAATGGGGTAAATGTGCCTGCTGTTCAATATTTTGATGGTGGCTATATTATCTGGAACGGGGTCAGTGCCATTCCTTATTTCACGGGAACTGGGCATAAACTTCCTAACCTTGACTTGCCTGAAACCATTGCTCCAATTTGGCAGCCAACCCCAAAAGCCAATCGTTTTGATGTTCCCGATGGTCGTCACACTTATCCTAATATGCGGGGCAGTAGCGAATACTGGGTGGAGTTAGACGGGAATAAAAACGATATTAGTTTGGCGGCGCGGGATACAACCCTAGCTCATCCTGACTTACGCACCACCGTCTATCGCGACTTCGGTGGGGGTCGGCTGCGACAGGTTCCCTTGACTGACATCAATTCTGATGACAATTATCTAAATTACAAAGATTTGCCACCCGGAAAATATCTCATCAAGGTGGATGTCGAGCAGAATAAAGCTAACATTCCTTATCGGATGATTGTGAATTTAGACCAAGCTGGGGATACCGGTATCAAGGCTTGGAACATTAACCGCGAATCGGTTAACGGCAAGCTTGCGGGGCAACGGATTGTACGCAGCGATCACGTCGGACTGCCGTCTGGGGATCGGGATCTCTATGTCTTCACGACGGACGATATGGCAACCCAACTACGGTTTGCAGTACGTAGCCAGGACAGCGACGGTAGCGAAGCAGATCGTCAGCGTCTGTTGGATGGTGATGTACGAGTACGAATCTTAGATGAGGGCGGCAAACAAATTGGAGAACCGGTAGATTCCAAATCTCGGGAGCCCTTATTTGGCGCTCAATGGTTGGAACCGAACAGCAAGTATTACGCTGAAGTAACCGCGCTCAATGGCACTAAAACCAATTACGATGTGGTGCTGAACTTCAACAGACTTAAGGCGGATGGTCGCTATGAATTTACCAACCTACAGGGTGAGTTTGACTACGAATTCACAGTGGATGGTACTAACCGCGATCTCAAAACTGCCGTTCGCAGTAAGAACGGGCAAGATATGTCGAATATCTATCGACCAGTTCTCTACCGTAAGGTGAATGGAACCGAGAAGATTGTTACACCGACCAGCACAGCAAATGGCATCTCCCACTACGAGACTTTGCCCAAGGGCTACTATCGAATGGTAGCAGACCCTATTCTGGCCGTACATCCCCATTTACTAAACCAGAAATACACCTTCGTTCATAACTTGGATCAGGCGGGGCAGCATCGATCTGATGCTCGGGACTTAGGCAACATTGGCGGTAAACGGGTGACGAAGAATGACTTTGTTGGAAAAGATCGAACTGACGAGGTCGATTACTACAAGTTTTCCACTGGCTCCGATCCTTACCTTTTACAGTTTGCGGTTCGCCATGGAAGCGGGAACGATAATTTACGTCTGGAGGGAGATGTTGAGTTTGCTTTGTATGACAAGAATGGCAAGGAGTTGAAGAAGGTTAATTCTTCAAATCTGAAGTCAATCTATGGCACGTATGAGTTGAAACCAAACAGCGAATACTATGTTCGGGTCAAGGATAAATCTGGTGATGGCGATGGTGGTAACTATCACTTGGTTTTGAATGCGGAGGTGAAACGCAATACTGGTGGTGGTAGCGAACCTAATCCTACTTATATATACAAAGAGTCTGACTACCTCAATGCTTTGTATCAAGATGGAACTGGAAACCGTATTACCTCTCGACGGAACGATGGTTATCACAACACCGGTCGAGCGTTTGACTCTTACGGTGGTAAGTGGAATAGCTCGCTCTATGCTCTGGTGGGAGGAGAAGTGATAGAAGCAAAAAACGGAAAGCAAATCAAGGATTGGGGCTATAATGGCACTGTTGCTATCTACAACCGAGAGCTAAACAAGACTTTTATTTATTGGCACTTGGTTGAAGGTTCTATTAACGAAAGCTTGCAAGGAAAAATCATTTCGCCAGGCACTTTAATCGGACGAGAAGGCAATACAGGATTAAGCTATGGCGTTCATACCCATGTAGAAATACATAATGGTCGAGCCAATGCTAATATGTCTAATCCTTCTTATCCCCAATCACCTGCAAATTCTGGCCGTTTGCATATTCCGAGTATTTTTCAGGAGGCTGTTCGTAAGGGTTTGGTGAAGTTATACAGATAGCCAGTTTGTAGCCGAGCGGTAGGGTGCGTTCCGGCTTCGTTCAAGTCTTGGATTTTGCCAACAAGATTAAACGAGCCGGAACGCACCGATTCGGGAAGCTTGCTTGTAAATTGTCCTACATGGGTTCAAGCCACAACACACCCTTGTATATTGAAAAACAGAGTAGACCGTCACACCCTTGGTCGGAAAAGACCGCTACCTTTACTAAAATATAATCTTGGAATCAGTTCTAGTATCCGTATCGGTCTTGATATGTTCGCATGAGATAACCTCTAATGTTGCTTTTTACTTCTGAAACACGATCGCGCCATTCATCTCGCGCCCATTCCTTAGCCTCGTATTCCGTACTTCCTCGACCAGTAGCACTGACTTCATTTGATAGTGAATCTAGCAACCTGCCTGTATTGTCGTCGTAAAGATAACCTACCACACAGCCTCCGAAGGTGACACTATAGTAGCCTTCTTCACCCCAAACATGTTCATACCCTCTTTCTATCTCAAATCTTATTGATGCCATTATTTGAAGTTGAATTGCTTAAACATCAGCGTAAATGTAACATTTTTTTTAGTAGATGTCAACTAGAGTGGTAGCAGGGCTATTTCATTCTCTGAGATACTAGATTAGGATAAAGTTCGATGCCATACGAGGTCTAGGCAAGATGACGAGCTTACCTGTTCAGCCCCCAGCAGAGCGCCTTGAAATTCTGGAAGCCTTCGCCGACCTTCCAGACGTTCGTCAGGCTTCGGGCAAGCGACACCAGATGACCCTATGCCTTGCTCTGTTTACTCTGGCGGTTGCTGCTGGCAACCGAGGATTTCTCGCGATTGGTGACTGGCTGAGCGTCTATCGTCAGGACTTACTGGCACTGTTCAAACCGCCAAAACAACGCTTGCCGTCCTACAGCACGATTCGACGAGTGCTGCTGAAGGTAGACTACCAAGCCTATTCTGCTGCTCTGGCACGATTCTTCGATGTGCAACCGCTAGCGGGCGAGACGATCGCGACGGATGGCAAAGTTTTACGAGGCTCGTATCAGCTCGAAACAGACAACCCTGACTCGCCCCCTCACCCAGCCATCCAGTTGGTGAGCGCCTATCTAGCGGTAGGGTGCGTTCCGGCTTCGTTCAAGTCTTGAATTTTGCCAACAAGATTAAACTAGCCGGAACGCACCGATTCGGGAAGCCAACGACAAATACCAAGATAAATTGACGAACCTTGCCAGATTATCAAGCCGGTGCGTTGCGGCAGCTTGTCGATTGTCCCCCTGGTTCTACATGGGTTTGAGCCGCAACGCACC
>NZ_JAYFEQ010000370.1:0-2504 GCF_055795085.1 Phormidium sp. CCY1219
GAGATTTTTGATAAAATATTTCCAGCAAGTCTAGTGAATGTGTAATACAATTAGTAAACAAATTCTTACTTCCAGATTTTTGTTTAGTAGAAATTACTTTTTTGGTGTAAAATTTATCGTCGTCCTGAAACAAAAAAGAAATTCGAGAACCATAATCATCCCAGCTACTTCGAGCGATCCAATATTTTTCTGTATGGCTAAAGAAATCAAAGACAACTGCATCGGGTATTAATTTTTGCCCATTGACCTGAAACGTATTTGATAAATCAATTGGTTTTGATGTACTATTCCACTCTTGAAGGACGCTATCAGAAAGCAGTTGAGTGTCTAAATAAAGGAGATTACGGGGATTGTGGGTTTTGGCTAAATAAGTTAAGCACATTGATTCCCAAACGCTATGGAAATTTTTAATTCCCCAGACTTCCCCCTCATTTTTATGATGCAATTCGCCATACAAAAATAATTCTATGGCTTCATAAAAATCCCAATAATCGGCATCTTTGAGCGGAGTATTGCGATGGATAATCTCTAGAGCATCCTTTAAAATATCTATCACAAATTTGTAGTATTGTTCTTGAAATAAACTGTACTGTCCTCCGATATAATTGTGCGAAAAGCGCTCGGCTAAAGCTCGGATTTCAGCCCTTACATATTGGTTGAGCTGCTGTTTAATTTCGCAGAGCAAATAGCAGTACATGGCCACAATATCGGTGGATTCAAACTGAACGTGCTGACGCGGTAGGTTCATGTAATCGATATAAGCGGTTCCATTGGGGAGAAAAACCGCGCGATGCAGGAATCGATGAAACTGACTGTAATCGAGAACTTCTGATTTGCCCAGGCGATAACCTAAACTTAAAATTTTTGGTTCATCATAAGCATTCAAGATGCCCTTGAGCAAATCTAGCTTGGAGTAAAACAAATTTTCTTCTTCGTCATCATCCGTGCTAATTTCTGAACCCTGAAGAATTCTAATGACTCCATCACGATCCGCTGTTCTCGTTCGATCGTTCTCATCGAGATAGCCTTTCTCAATACAAATTTCTTTGAAGCGCTCGAAGATTTGATAAAACCGGAAAAACCAGTCCCGTTTCGCATCAAAGGTTTGCAAGGATTTATCAGTCGGATTGAAGCCTTTGGGCAAGCAAAACCGCAGGGTGCCATTGCGCCTTTCTATCCCGACAAAAGAATATTTCTCATTAACATCAATTTGAATATCGTGGAAATCAATCATTTTTGTACCTCAATTTTGCTGACATGTAATCCTCTATAAAACCTTCTATTGCTAAGGATTTTATAAGTTAGGAGAGCGTTGGCGACCTTGTTTTTCTGTATAGGTCATCAGTGCTGCGGTATGTTCGACAAAATCCGCATAAGTAATTAGCTTTGGTTCGTCATCGGTGGCGGTGGATAGGATTTTTTCTAGCGGTCGTTTGTCTCGTACAAATACGCTATCCCAGAGATAGAACATCACTTTATCCTTAACTTTCTGTAGGGTAATTTCGCCATTTTCCGGTTTGATAAACCACCAGCCAATTTGTTTGTCTTCAATTCGGCGCACTGTTTGGTACTGGGATTTAATCAATTCATTCAAGCCAATTACACAAAGATGCCACTGTAACGCTTGTTCATCATCAATCTTTAATTTGGCTGCAGCAATTTCATCGGGTAGGGTGTCTTTGGCATTTTTCCCGCTGGGGGATTCCACGTATTCCCAATCCCAGCGCCGTTTAAAGGCACTGTCGAGATAATAGATGGATTCATCTGAGGTGTTAATGGTGGCAATAATCGATAAATTACAAGGCATACTAATTTTTCGATTTTTGAGCATCGATAACACTCGTTGGCCGTTGGTATTTCCGTTTCTTTCGAGTTGGCGATCCATGTCGTCGCAAAATCTCTCCAACCCGGCATCTTCCACCATCAGTTTTCCGTCGGGTTGCACGGTGGGTTTGTATTTCATGGAGGTGAGCAATCCGACTAATTCCATTTCTGAAATGTCGATATGGTAGGTAGACCAGTTATCGCTTTCGCGGTCGAGTAATTGAAAGGCGGTGCCGAAAATAGCGGCAGCGTTTCCGCGATTCAATTCGTCAATTACCAGCAAACAATGCTCGTCTTTTCCGTCGATTAATGACTGATATGCCATGCCTAGCGATCGCAGAAAATGCCCGGGATAAAATTTGTAGATTACCGAGTTACCTTGGGTGAGTGGCAACAGCTTGCCCATGAAATCCGGGTAGGTGTACTCTGGGTGAAAGACCGTTTTAATGGTATTTTTCAGGAGTTTGCTTTCCTCATCATAGGCGATGCCAAGCTGTTCGGTGGCAATTGTCCGAATCTGATAACTTTTCCCGGTGCCTGGGCTACCAAAGAGGATTTTTTGAATGGGCTGGGGTTGAATCATCGAAAATTAGGGGTTGGTAAGGGGGCGAATGGAAACCCCTGTCATTTATGTATGGGGAGGAATTCGCCCCCCCTTACATAAACAGCACTCCGACAGG
>NZ_JAYFEQ010000371.1:0-298 GCF_055795085.1 Phormidium sp. CCY1219
GATGTAATTCTAAAATGTCGCGACCACATCCAGGAATGGCTGAAAGGAATAGGGTTGGAACTGAAGGATACCAAAACCCACATCACCCACACATTAGAGGGTGACAACCCTGGATTCGACTTCCTGGGATTTAACATCCGGCAATACAGAGTCGGAAAATACAAAACCGGGAAAAACACATACGGTAATCCACTAGGTTTCAAAACCATCATCAAACCCAACAAAAAAGCCATCAAAACCCACTACGAGAAACTTAAGGAGATAGTAGACTCCCACAGAGCAGTACCACAAGAGGGGT
>NZ_JAYFEQ010000372.1:0-3910 GCF_055795085.1 Phormidium sp. CCY1219
GGATAAGTTGGCTAGGAGCCGGATGAGGTGAAAGTCTCATGTCCGGTTCTGAATGGGAGGTGAGGGTTGCAAAGCCCTCATCGACCCCTAATGAATTTCCGCCAGAAATAAGGAAACAAACCAACACTCGCTCGAATCGAATCCTACCCTCTACACTCTCGCCGCGTTAACTCGCGAGCATCTACAGAAAATTTTCACAACCAGTATCAATCACCATGAAGACTATCCAGCCCCCTAAATTTGAGTCCGTTTATGGCCCAGTGAGTTCGTGGCGATACGGGCGATCGCTCGGGATCGACCCGATCGGCACGGTGTCTACCTGTTCGTTTAACTGCGTCTATTGCCAACTCGGCGAAATCGAACGCCAAACCCGCGATCGCGCCATCTACGTCCCCACCGATCTCATCCTCCAGGATCTCGAAGCCTTCGCCCCTTGGGACGTAGATGTAATTACCCTCAGTGGGAGTGGCGAACCCACCTTGGCGCTCAACTTAGGAGAACTCTTGACCCGCATAGCCGATCGCACCGATCGCCCCACCTTAGTCCTGACCAACGCCACCTTACTCACCGACCCCCAGGTGCGCGCCGAATTGGCACGGGCCGATCGCGTCTCGATTAAATTAGATGCCGTCTCCTCCAAACGGATGCAAGGAGTAGACCGCCCGGTGGGCAATCTGGATTTCAATACCCTGTGGAGCGGCATTGAGCAATTCCGGGCGCAATACAGCGGACAACTGGGCATCCAAACCATGTTGCTCTCGCCGTGGGACGCCGAAACCAGAGCCGAATACATTCGCCGAATGCGATCGCTCGGTCCGGATGAAATCCAACTCAATACCCCCACCCGTCCCAAACCCCTCACCCGCCAATTCGATGGGCGCGGAAATCATACCCCACCACTCCGTCGCCCCTATCCCGTCCAAGTCTTCAAGCAAGTTAGCCCCAACATCTTGCACGCCTTTGCCACAGAAATTCAAAACGCCACCGGCATTTCCGTGCGCTGCGCCCCGGTTTAAGAGCCAACAAGCAAACCTCCAACCCTACTCTATAAAAGCTTAGCGCCGATTTAACCGTTCATTCAGCCACATTTAAACTGCACAATGACTGAATCCCAAAAGCGGCCAATCGAGCCTCGGATTTATCCCCTAACCTTCATAGGATTGTGCCGCATCGGCATCAGTTTCCGGGGATTGAGCCACGGGTTCGAGATGTTGCCCCCGTTGATTCATCCGGTCTTTTACAATATCTCGCAGGGTACCGTACTCCGTGGTCATGCCAAAGCTGGAAGGATTCACCGGATCTTTATAAGTGAAATGGCGATAATTCAAGCAGAATCTATCCCAAGACGACATCTCAATCCGGAACAAACCGATGAGAATATCGGCCAACCAAGGCGCGAGGGGGATGCGAAATAGAATTCGGCGATCGAGCGTCGCACAGACTTGTTCGATCGCTTGATTCACCGTAATGGGTGCATTCCCCAAAACAAAGGGACGTGAAGGTTCCGGGGGATTTTCTACCAGGGAAAGCACCACCTGAGCGATATCTCGGGCATGGATGAAATGAAAGCCGCCTTCTGCTTTAAAAAAGCGAATCAGACTGATTTTTTCCAAGACTTGCGGAAGTCCTGCAGAAATATGGGACTGAGGTTTTTGCTCGTCGCCGCCAAATACTAACGTGGGAAACAGAGTCGTGATGCGCGAGGCGAGGGGCAAACGAGACAGGCGACGCAAGCAGTCGTATTTAGAGCGGATATATTCGGTGCCGAGTTGGGTAGCTTCTTTGAGCAATTCGTTATTGCGATCGAGAATGCTCGCCGTGGAAAAATAGATAACCTGCTCGCAGATTTCTGGGTTGAGCAGTTCCATCAACCGAATCGTCTTCAAAACGTTGATGTCAAAAACTTCCTGAGCTCCGCCCCAAGCGGTAGCGGTGAGAATTGCCACATCCATCGTTTCGAGAACCTCGGCGAGTTTATCAATCTCGCGCATATCTGCTTGCACGAGATTGATCCCGGGGCGCGCTTCGAGATCCACTCGGAGTTTGTCTGGATTTCTGACCATCAGGTACAGGTCGTAGTCTGTTTCCTGAATCAACGCCTCGGCGATATAGTGACCGATGCAGCCACTCGCGCCAGTGATGAAAATCCGCTTCTGAGGTCGATAGTAGTTAGAATACACGAGGATCTGGGGCTAGAAGTGTGTAGGAGCTTCAGATTTATTGCGATAGTCGATTTTAGAGTTTCGTGGCGGGTTTGTCAAAAGCCACGGATTGCGACTGAATAAAGACACCGGGGACGGGAAACGGGGAGTGGCGGCGGGCGCAATCCCCGTTTCCCGATTTTAGGATCGGTGACAATCGTTCTATTTTCTAATCCCGGCGTTAAAGATGCAATCGGGAGTTTCTCGCGCGAGGCGATCGCTCATCGAGACGCGAGGAGTTGGTCCGCTTGCTTGGCAGTTTCAAAGAAATATGCCACATTTTCCTCGGGAGTTTTTTGCAAAACCCCGTGACCCAGGTTGAGAATGTGCTGGTGGTTGCCCGCTTTGCGAATGGTTTCGAGAATGCGTAAGCGGATGAATTCTTTTGAACCAAACAACGCGCAAGGGTCGATATTTCCTTGCACCCCCACATTGGTTCCCAGTCGCTGGCGCGCTTCAGCCATGTCCACGGTCCAATCCAAGCTGACGATATCCACCCCGGATTGAGCCATCCGCTCCAAAATGCCGGCACTGCCATTAATGTAAAGAATCATCGGCGTATCCGGATGAGTCGCCTTCACTTGCTCCACCACTCGTTTTTGGTAGGGCATCGCAAAGGTTTCGTAGTCTTGCGGACTCAGTTGACCCGCCCAGGAATCAAACATCTGCACCACTTGCGCGCCGCAGTCGATTTGATAGCTCAGGTAAACCGCGATCGCATCCGCCAATTTGCCCAAAAACTTGTGCAGCATTTCGGGTTCGGAAAACGCCATGCTCTTAATAATGGTGTAGTCTTTTGAAGACTTCCCTTCAATCGCATACGCCGCCAAGGTCCAAGGCGCACCCACAAATCCCAGTACCGTGGACTCATTGCCCACTTCCTCGCGCAACGCTTTTAAAATCGTGCGGATAAAGGGCATCGATTCGGAGGGATTGATGGGATGCAGCTTCTCGATCTGCTCCAAGCTGCGGATCGGCGGGTCGATAATCGGTCCAAAGCGTTCTACGATATCGAACGGAATGCCAATCCCCGGTAAGGGCGTTAGAATATCGGAGAATAGAATCACCCCATCGGGTTTAAAAGCCCGCCAGGGTTGCAAAGAGATTTCGATCGCAATGTCGGGGTTTTCCGATCGCTCCCGAAATGACGGATATTTCTCGCGTAATTCCCGATAAGCTTTCATATAACGCCCCGCCTGTCGCATCATCCATACCGGGGGACGCTCTAATTTTTCACCCCGCGCTGCTCTGAGTAGATAAGGAATTTGGCTCGAACCCGCCATTTAGATTTCACCTTAAATGTTACTTAAATGCCAACATCTAGCTTACCATTGCCGGATTCTCCTTTTTTATTTCTCTGTGCCCTGACTTGCCAGGGGCGATCGCTTTTTTTCAGCGAGCCAAACTCTAATACCATATTTTTTCCCGATTTCCCTATTTTGTAATATTTTTTAACGTTTTGTCCGCTTGGCAAGCGGTGGATCCTACCATGAGCGCCAGTGTTTGGCACGAAGAGGACTGGTTTGTGGCGAGAGTGCTTAGAGATAGAGGTAGCCAGTCAAGGAGAAACAGAAGCGGAGGCGATCGCCAATAAGAGTGGAAGCGATCGAACTGTTAATGACTCAAGCCTGCTTTACTGGAAAATTCTAGATTATTCCGGAAATACCTCACGGCGTGTGGTAGAGTATTGAGTAGTGCAAAAAACACAT
>NZ_JAYFEQ010000373.1:0-249 GCF_055795085.1 Phormidium sp. CCY1219
TAATGGTTATTTCGCCAGCAGTCCAATCCCGGGCTGGAAAAAAACCATTGCGTTGGCTTAATGGTTATTTCCCTACTACTACTCCCGGGCTGGAAAAAACTAGGTTCTACCGAATCTGGTATGTAAAATCCTCGCGCATCAGACAGGAAAACACTTGCTAAGAGAGCGTTTTAGGCCAGCCTTGCCTGTTCTTGATAAGGAAAGAAATTTGCAGAGGACTCAATATTGCTGCTGGCAAAGGTTTGATTG
>NZ_JAYFEQ010000374.1:0-314 GCF_055795085.1 Phormidium sp. CCY1219
CGGATGTTGAAGCCGAGAAAGTCGAACCCTGGTTTATCCCCTTCTAAAGTGTGGGTGATATGAGTTTTGGTATCCTTGAGTTCCAACCCTATTCCTTTCAGCCATTCCTGGATATGTTTTTGACATTTTAGAATTGCATCCTTGTTTTCATGTAGGATAACGAAGTCGTCCGCATAACGGATTAGCGAGATTGCATCCCGTTTGTTTGTACGACTACCTTTCCCTGGTAGCTTAGCTGCTAAGGATTTGATGCTTTCTTCCATGCCGTGAAGGGCAATATTTGCCAGTAGAGGGCTGATTACCCCTCCTTGCGG
>NZ_JAYFEQ010000375.1:0-8806 GCF_055795085.1 Phormidium sp. CCY1219
TAAAGCCGCACGTTCGTTTTTCCTCCCCCGGCTAAAGCACGGGGGTTTCCAAACGTATCGGAGGTTATCATCATGACAGAACCTGCACGGATTTGCATTCTCGGTGGCGGTTTTGGGGGGTTGTACGCCGCCAAGCGTTTGAACGAATTACCTTGGAACCCACCAGAGCAACCCGAAATCCTCTTAGTAGACAGCAACGATCGCTTTGTCTTTTCCCCCTTGCTGTACGAATTGCTCACCGGGGAACTGCAAAGTTGGGAAATTGCCCCGCCGTTTTCCGAACTGCTGGCAAATACCCGGATTCGCTTCCGTCAAGCAACGGTGGAAAATATCGATATCGACAACCAGCAGGTGTACTTCCACGATGGGGGGGAATTTGCCTACGATCGCCTGGTGTTGGCATTAGGTGGCGAAACCCCGATGCAAATGGTGCCGGGATGCGCCGAACATGCCATTCCCTTTCGCACCGTTTCCGATGCTTACCGCCTAGAAGAACGCTTGCGGCGGTTAGAAACCTCGAATCGCGATAAAATTCGGGTGGCGATCGCCGGTGCGGGATACTGTGGGGTGGAATTGGCCTGCAAACTCAGCGATCGCCTGCAAGACCGGGGCCGCCTGCGCCTGATTGAAATGGGCACCGAAATTCTGCGAAATTCTCCGGAATTTAATCGCAAAGCGGCACAAGCGGCATTAAACGACCGAGGCATTTGGGTCGATTTAGAAACTACCGTGGAACAGATCGGCCCGGATAGCATTTCCTTGCTCTACAAAGGACAAGTGGATACTATCCCGGTGGATGTGGTGTTGTGGACTGTGGGCACTCGCGTCTCCCCGGTGGTGGAACCCCTGCCCCTGCAGAAAAACGCGCGGGGTCAAATCCAGGTGACGCCGATGCTGCAAGCTCTCGATCGCCCGGAAATTTTCGCCCTGGGGGACTTGGCGGAATGTATGGATGCCAAGGGCAAGCGGGTGCCCACTACGGCGCAAGCGGCAATTCAACAAGCAGATTGCACTGCCTGGAATCTCTGGGCGTCAATTCGCGATCGCCCGTTGCTACCTTTCGAGTATCAACCCTTGGGGGAAATGATGACCCTCGGGGTTGACAATGCCACCCTCACTGGATTAGGAATAAAACTCGACGGTCAAGCCGCCCATCTGGTGCGCCGACTGGCTTATCTCTATCGCATGCCCACTTTCGACCATCAACTGAAAGTGGGGTTGAATTGGACGTTACTCCCCTTGCGCGAGTTTCTCCTGCAAGCGTATGGTTCCCCCCATTAAATCTTTCTGATGTTTCAGCCAAAGGTCATTTTTTTCGATGCCGTGGGCACCCTATTTGGCGTGCGCGGGAGTGTGGGCGAGGCATATGGCACCCTTGCCCAACAGTTTGGGGTAAATGCCAACCCGGCACAGTTGAACCGCGCCTTTTTTGCCTGTTTTAAAGCACGGGAACAAGCGGCGTTTCCCGGGGTGGAAACCAGGGAGATTCCTCGGTTGGAGTTTGAATGGTGGGAGGCGATCGCCACCGATACTTTTAAACGGGCAGGGGTGTTTGGCGACTTTGCGGATTTCTCTGCCTTTTTTGCCGCACTCTATGCTTACTTTGCCACCAAGGACCCTTGGTTTGTTTATCCCGAGGTGCGATCGACTCTCGCTTCCTTGCGATCGAAACACATCGAACTCGGTGTGATTTCTAATTTCGACTCGCGGCTTTATCCTGTCCTCGAAGCGCTGGATCTGGCGGAGTTTTTCTCCTCGGTGACGATTTCTACTCAGGTGGGTGCGGCGAAACCGGACCCGCATATCTTTGCCACCGCTTTGGCAAAACATGGTTGCACCCCCGAGGAAGCATGGCATATCGGCGATAGCTATCGCGATGATTATGAAGGCGCGATGAAAGCCCAAATGCGCGGCATTTGGCTGCAGCGCGAGTCATAAGGGGGGTTTGGTCATGGGTCATTTGCTCGTCCCCAGGCTGAGCCTGGGGACGGTGGAAGGGAGGCTCTGCCTCCTACTCTTTCCCGGTTGTTCATGCTCGTTCCCAGGCTCAGCCTGGGGACGGTGGAAGGGAGGCTCTGCCTCCTACTCCTTCCCGGTTTTGCTCGTTTCATGCTCGTTCCCAGGCTCAGCCTGGGGACGGTGGAAGGGAGGCTCTGCCTCCTACTCTTTCCCGGTTGTTCATTTAAGTGACGGGCCGGTGCGTCACCCCCGAGAGGAGATTGGGGTGGTTCCCACCAATGGGATGGCGGGGGTGACGCACCCTACGGTGGTTAAATTACCAAGGACTAATGACCAATGACCAATGACCAATAACAAAACCCCCTTCACCTAGGTGAAGGGGGTAAAAAATTCACTTTAGTGCCAAGAACAAGTTAGCTGATTCGATTCGCTTTCTAGTAAGGCGATTAAATGTTCGTCTCCTTGGATCCGTGCGGCTTGCAGACGCCGTTCTAAACTGCGGCAAATGTTGGTGCGGTGCAGTTTGGCAACCTCTTCACCCAGGCGATCGCCTTCGGAATCGATCGCCATTGCTTCCGCCGCAACGGGGGGCGCAGTGGCGGGTTTGGCGGTTTCTACCGATTCTCCGGTGCTGTAGGTACTCCCTCTATATTTGAGCTGATGCAGGGGTTGGGGCATCGGAATATGTCTGGGATAGCGCGGGTGCCATGCATTGCCCCGATATTGACCGCCTGTTTCCCCTTCCATCATGTCAAGGGTCGGGGGTTCGTAGTCGTAGGGGGTCCCACGATAAGAGAGTTTCATATCAGAGTCTCCGAAATTCATGTAAGTGAGGTTTGCTAAAGTCGAGAATTTGGCCACAAGTTGCATGCCATTCTCTATTTCTGTATTATATTTTACCATTTTAAAAAAAATTTGGCAACTTTAACAAAATTTTACAAAATAACTTCTGGGTATCCATTGATAATTGCCAATTGCCAATTGTCAATTTTTCCCTCTGGCGAGTTTTTCGGCGAGGTAGACGATTAAATCGTGCGCTTTGAGGCGCGATCGCCACGTTTGCGGGATGCCGCTTTCGCCGTAATACGCGCCGGCGAGTTGTCCGAAAATGGCACCGGTGGTATCCGCATCGTTGCCTAAATTCACCGCTAACAAACATCCTTCGGCAAAGGAGGTACTGTTGTGAAATGCCCACAGTGCCGCTTCTAGGGCATCGACTACATATCCGGTGCCTTTAATTTCTGGCGGTTGGCGGTGTTTGAACTCCCCGGCAGCGATCGCGTCGATTTCGGGCACCAAGGGGTGTTCTTGCCAATATCCGGGAAGGGGAGAATATCGCGGCGCGAGCAATTGCGATCGCGAAACCCCCTGCACTGCGCCCACCAGCAATCCGGCGAAGTAACCGCAAGCATCCAGACAACTCGCCGCCGCGTGAGTGGTCCGGGAACTGTCTTTTGCCCGCGCGATCGCTTGTGCGGGGTCGTGGGCACAAAACAAGGGCACCGGTGCCAAGCGCATCAGGGAACCATTGCCCGCACTGCGCGGATCCGTCACGCCACAGTCGGGTGCGCCGGTTTGTTCGAATTTCTGCAATGCCCGCAAAACCGTATTGCCAATATCGAAACAATACCCGATACTGCTCAGATGTCCCTGGCGATACCATTGACAATAGGTTTCCAATTGATGGATGGGGTCGAAATCCCCCTGGCGGATCAGACTTTCTGCCAAACATAGGGCCATTGAGGTATCGTCTGTCCATTCTCCGGGTTTCAGGTTAAACGGACCGCCCCCCACTAAGTCGGTAATCGGGGTAAAGGTGCCCGGGGGTTTGAATTCCAAGGTGGTGCCTAGGGCATCGCCGATCGCCAACCCCAGCAAACATCCGCGATAGCGTTCGATTTTATTCATACAAGCAAAGCCAAGCGAAATTAGCTTATTATTGCAGATTCTCGGGAAGGGATAAATCCCGCAGGTAATAAAAGCGATCGCGCCCCTCGGCGTCTTTTTTTCGCCCTAAGTAACCCATCAAGGGGGAAGACAGTTCGAGGAGCATTTCTTTGACGCAATTTTCTCCCAGTTTGGCCCTGGGTTCTTTGGCATAGATGGCATTGTAGTGGGTGCGAATTTCCAGGGGCAGCGGTTTGCTTTTGGGGTCTTCTAATTGTTTGACGGTTTGCACCAGTTGCGATCGCACCTTAATCTGGTCCACAATACTATTGATATAATTGTTTAACTTTTCGTCAGCTAACCCAAACGGTTCGGTTTGTAAGTGCTGTTTGAGTTGCATCAAGTCCAGGGAACCGGGATAATTGGCATGCAGTTCCACTAAGCGTTGCAGGGTTTCGGGGCGGATAACGTTCATTTCATTTTCCGTGGCGGTTCGGCGGGCGTAATCGGTTAACTCTCCAGCAGCGACGATTAATTTTATCGCCCGGTTATAGCGTTGCTTGCCTAAATGATTGTGGCCGATTTTGATAAGTTGAGCCGGGGTTCCATCGCTGACTTTCTCGGTTTTGGTGGCTTTGCATTCTCCCACGAGGAGGTAAGGATATTCGCAAAATAAGTCAATTCCCCCCGGTCCGCCGGTGGAGTCGGGGTCGAGACTCTCACCCTTAAATCCGAGTTTGAGCAGCGATCGCCGCACCAGTTTTTCAAAGGCGTGACCTTCGCTGGAATTTCCCACCTCGCTAATGGTAGAAATCCAGGTTAAATCCGGGTCGGTTTCCTGGGGTGTGGAAGTATCGGTCCATCCGAGAAAGCTTTGCAAGGCGCGATCGAGGGGTTGGGCGGCGGGTTGGGTAAGGGCAAGGTGAGCGATCGCCCCTTGCAATTCTTCCAATTCCGGATGTTCTGGCGGTAGCAGGTTTTCGAGTTGGTCGCGTCGGCGATCGAATGTGGAATCACTCAATACGGGTTGATAGTCTGTGATGGGTAATGGATGGGGTAAACCGATAAATTTACCCAGTTTTTTCTGGCTTACTGGATTGTTAGGCACCTGGATCGGTTGCAAAAACCGATATAAGCGCAAGTGCGCTAGAAAAATATGGGGGTGGGTTGCGATATGACTCTCTAATCCCTCAGTGCTCCACACCGTTAACTGCGACAACACCTCGAAGCTTTCCGGGGTATTGACCATCTGGCACAATTCGCATTTTGCCCAGGCTTGAATTGACAGGCTATCCGCAGAACTCTGGGTCAGTTCTGTAGATTTGGCGATGGACACAAACCCCGGATTATAGTAGGTTTCCGGAGGAAGGGGGTTAACGGAACTCGGGAGAGGATAGAGCGCAAACTGTCGCCCCGGCTTGAGAAAGATCCGGGGAATGACAGCAATTGTCCGCCCGCAAAGTAGGGCTTCGATGTCTGGCGCAGGTAAGCACAGTGCAGTTTGAACCAACTCTTATTCCTCCCATCTTTAACCAAACAGGTCTCTCAAATCTTCGTCCTCATTCGGGGTTGCTTCGATATCGGTTGGTTGTAGGAAAGCGTTTAAAAGCTCTTCCTCCTCCAGGGTTTCTTCATCGATTTTTCCGGACGGATCGCTTAATATTTCGAGCAGCAAAGGGTTAGTCTGCGTTTGCGCTTTGCAGAACTGCTTGAATTGCTCATCGCTGAGTTGATAGCGATCGCACTGTTCGTAAACTAGATAAAGGTCGATGAGCAGTTTAATGTGTTCTTCTTCCAAATAAACCCACTCTCCTCGCAACTTATAAATAAGTTCTTCCAAATAGCCGGAGGAAGCCCAATTCTTCTTAATTGGCTTGTCTTTAGAGCGCACCAAACAGCTGCGCGTCAAACCAAATGCGTCATAGTCGATTAAGCGCTTCATCCCTGCGCCTACCGCTCGTCCAGTGTCGTGCTGTAGCACCGCCACGCCAATTTGGATCGGCTGGTTGTTCTCTTCTACGACAATTTTGAAGTTAATCCATCCTTGATTTTTCGATTTCGGTTCCACGTCAACCACCTGTTGCACGATCGCATTGTTTAATGTCTCCCCGGTGGAAGTTTCTCCAGCTAACGTTTCCCCGATTAAGGTTTCAAATCCAAACCGTAACCCAGCCGCAATCAGCTCGTTGTTTTCGGTATAATCCTTTGGTTCGAGTTCTTCAGCATTCGTTAACGCCAGTTCAAACCGCTCGCGAGGGTCTTCGGGCAAGGGTTCTTCATCAACCTTAAAGTTTTCGGCACACCATCTTAACGCTTCCCTTACCGTTGGCTTGTTTTTGCCATATTGTCGGAGTTGCGTTTCTTCAAAAGGATAAAGCGGATGAGGTGGTGTTAGCTGTCGGGCTTGATAAAACTCTTGCATCCAGGTGGCTACCACATCCACCATCACATCACTGTTTACATATTTTAACCCAAGCGGCTTGCTTTGGGTAAAAGTGGAGATTCTAGCGGGTACCCCAGTCCCCATTTGCTTCACAGAATTACTCCAGGTATCTGGAAACATTAAGGTCAGAATGACGACTCCTTGACTGACATTGGAGTCAATTATCGTATCGTAAAGCCGCTTGATAAAATCGGCAATTAACATAGGGGTTGTGTAGCCGTCATCATTACATTGGTTGAGAACATCTATCTCATCAAAGCAAATGAGAATGGGGGTATAACCATTGACTAGCTTGAGGATTTTCTGAATCGTGCTTAACGCTTCGGCTTCTCGGTCTTCATTGGTTTTGTTGCCATTAGAAGGCAATCCCATTGTCTCAGCGGTGGATGGATCGATTTCATTCCCCGCCAACCATTCCACGGCATAACTGCCATACCGCTCGGAAAGGGTCCATAAAAGCCCCCGCAGTATATAAGGATCTGTCTCGGGCTTAGTTGCTGCCACTTTTTTGCTGAGGATATTCATCAAATCCTTGTTGTTCGCCAAAAAACTCTGATATACCCGATCGAATCGCTTGACTAACTCTTGGGAAGATAGGCTCGCAGCATTCGGGTTAATGGCCTGCAATCCCTGGTTAGCCATCGAGGTGGCGATTTCTTGCCACTGCATCACTCCTTCGCGACCTGTACGACTTAAACTCTCCACTAAGGTTTGCTGAAATTGGTATTTAATTAGGTTTAAGTCGGTGTAATTATTGCCATTGGCATACACAAAGGAGACGCGCTTTTCGGGGGGGAGCTGATGGCGGATGCGACTAATTAGGTGAGTTTTGCCCACTCCAGCTTCAGCCGTCACCACGAGGGTCGCTACTTTGTCGGCACTGGATTGACTGGTGCTGACGCGCTCGATTGCCTGCAACACTGCGTCCGAGGCTTCTTTGTTTAACGTGGGAACATCCGGAAAGCCCTTTCCCCAGATATTCTGTTCTTGCACGATGCCGGCTTTAGTAAAGGGATTGTGCCTTTGGATAGCGGCGTTAATTTGTTCGAGTGGAGAATCGGAATTAGCCATAGTTATGTCCTGTGAAGAAGCAACAATTGAGAAACCATGAGGTGTCTATCGGGACCGGAGAGACATCCAAACTTGGGGGTTTTAGAGGCGCTTGGCGTAATAGCGCAATCCCACCCCGGGGATAACGATCGAGTCTTGATGTTTGTCGGGGGTCATGTCTGGCATTTCTCCCGCCATGAGCTGAAACATATCTTCTGCCTGCATTGTAGTCATCCAGTCGTTGAAATCGGATCGAGTGACCCGATCGCCAATGTCGCGCCGGATGAGATAAATGGGCACTAAGTCATCTAGATTGTAATAGCCGTTGAGGCGATCGTAGACTTCCAATACCACCGGTTTGAATTGTTCGTAATCGGTAATCGGCGAGGGGGCGGGTTGTGCGAGTTTTCCCTCTGGCGAGGCGGGAGAGACTGGTGTGGGGGTGGGGACTGGGGCGGTTTGCTCTGGTGCGATGGAGGTACTGACGCCGCCATCGTACATTTTCCCGATCCACTGCAGGAGGGCGTTGGGCAGTTTGGTGCCTATCTGTTTCCCCTCAAATTTAAAGTGCTTCAATCCTTCCTCTAGCATCTGCAACCCGGTGGGCACAGTCAGGGACACTTTGTTTTTGTCGATCGCGATCGCTCCTGCACTTTCCAATTCGTCTAAAATTGGCTGATAATCTGACGCTCTCTCTTTGGTACGGATCAATCGCCGGGTGAGGGTTCCTTTTTTCACGGCGGATTCGCTTGCTCCCATATCCCACAAGGTCAGCAAAATCCGCGTTTTGGCTGATTCCGGCGTCCCTCTTAGCCCTTTGTTTGTGGATTCAGATGATGTCATGTTTCTGATGTCTCTGTTTGGGTTTTATTTTAGTCTATCCAGTAATCGTACCTAAGAAAAGGCACCCCGGGTTAATTTTTGATAATTCTCTAGAACAATCTTGATTTTTTGATAAAATTCCTTGATTTTTCGCGAAAAAATGGTATAATACCCTCTGGCTTCAGGGCGAAAATCCCCGATCGCATTCCCACCCGCAAGCAGTGCGATCGCGACTCGCTACAGTTCGCCCCTTCACCGCCGATAGAATACGGCGGCGTAACCCCGGTTTTCCCGCGCCGCTTTCCCCATAAAAAACCCGTTTTCCTGCAGAAAACGGGTTTAAAGCACTGTGAAGACGTCTGTTCGCTTCTTTATTCATGCAGGCTAGCTATTTTTACTCACTCAGATGAATGCTTCGCCGCAATCTCGAGCCGATGCAAGTCGCTTGTGTCTCTATCCTTGGCAACTTCAGCCCTCCTCTCCAGATTGGGCGCAGGAGGAAAGCGCGTTATTTGCCGGGGAAAAATTGCAAATTTATAACCCGATCGTCTTGAGGATTGATTCGGTCTGGTTGATACTCCCTACGGATAAATCCGAGGGATTCTTAAAGAGTCCAAAGTCGGACTTTTAAAGGCGCTTTTCCCC
>NZ_JAYFEQ010000376.1:0-5462 GCF_055795085.1 Phormidium sp. CCY1219
TCCAACTTCTTCACCGACATTGCCATGATGTAAAAACTGCCAGCGATGGTAGCCTCGGTGCCTATGACAAAGGCCAAGCTGTTGAGTCCCCGGATGAGGTGAAAGTCTCAAGTCCGGTTTTGAAGACGAGTAGTTTTGGTGACAGAATTACTTAGTTTAACTTGGGAAAGCGCTACTTGAGTGTGGGTGGATATCGGGGATTGTCAAAAGATCCGTGTTATTCTATGGCTCGGGGCGATCGGCTTTCGTCAGAATGCTACAATCAAGGGCAAAATCTATCCACAAGCGGGTTTCCCTCACGGGGAAAAGCAATTTTTTAGGTGTCGGTGCAATGGGAAACCGAATCTTCCTGAATTTAGGGGAGCGTTATCGGTAAGTTTAGAGAAATTTTATCGCTCGAATACTGCTCGTGCCATCTCAAAAAGCCCAAAAGATAGACTTGAATTCCGAGTACCCCTGTCCTTGTCGGCGACGGGGGCGTTTGATGCCGATCGCGCTGACGGAAGCGTTGGGCTGCGATCGCTGTCAAAATATCTTTGTGGTGACAGAAAACGGACAGGCGATCGAGCAACTCCCCACGAACTCCCCTTATAAACGGTGTTGGCGTTGGAACGGTCATCATTGGTCTGTGGCCAATACGCGATTGCGGGAAAGCTACTTACCCGTGGCAGTGACGATCGTTATCGTACTGGTGGTGTTCTGGTTGCCCTACGTTCTGGGTTTACCTTTCGGACCGAACGCAATCCCCTGGGTGATTCTCGCAGTGCTGCTGGCAACCTTGCCAGCGCTAATGGTCTGGCTGGCTTACAGGCGTTAGCTACATGACAACAGATTCTTTGAATTCAAATTCCGATGCAATGGCGGTGGTGGAAAATGCCTACCGCGCTTCTTTGGTATTTGCCAATACTAAAGGAGTGGAACGAACCCGCGCGATCGAGGCAATGGCAAACGCCCTTGCTGAAGCGGCGGACGATATTTTAGAAGCAAATACCCTGGATTTGGAAGCCTCCCGGGAAATGGCAGTTCCCGAACTGATTCTGGAGTGGCTGAAGCTGACCCCAGAACGGATCCAAACGACGATCCAAATCTTGGAACGGTTGGCAGAGTTATCCGATCCGATGCGCCGGGTGATGAATGCCCCGTACCAAGTGGAACACTCGCAAAGTTATTCTCAGTTGATGCCTTTGGGGGTGATTGCTTTAGTTTACGAAGCCTTACCGGATTTAGGGGCGATCGCCGCCGGATTGTGCGTGAAAACCGGCAACTGTCTGATCCTGAAAGGAGGCATGTACGCCACCCATTCCAATGCCGCGATCGCCCAAACCTTACAGGGGGCGCTGGAAAAGGTGGGAATGCCCCCCGGATGCTTGCAACCTATCCCGGCAGAAATGGGCGCATCCACCCGCGATTTGGTTCGCCAAGATAAGTACGTTAATCTGGTGATTCCCTACGGTCGCCCCAGTCTGGTACAACAGGTGATTCGCCAAGCAACCGCCCCGGTTCTCAAGTCCGCAATGGGCAATTGCTATTTATATTGGTCTCCCACCGGCAGCATGGATTTGGTTCGCAAGACGATCGCCGACAGTCATCAAAGCGAACCCGACCCGGTAAATGCGATCGAAAAAGTGCTGATTCATCGCAACCAAAAACCCTCTTCCCTGACCATGCTGTGGAACACTCTCCAGGAAAAAGGCTTTGAAATTCGCGGCGATGCCCAACTGGTAGAAGAGTTTCCCGAGTTAACATTGGCGGAAAATTCCGAGTGGGGAACGCCTTATTTGACTAAAACCGTGGCGTTTAAAGTGGTGGATAATCTGGAAATGGCGATCGCTTGGCTGAACCAGTACAGCAGCGGTCATGCCGATTGTATCGTCACCGAATCCTATCAAGAAAGCTGCCAATTTGCCCTCGGGGTGAATAGCGCTTCCACCTATATCAATGCCTCCCCTCGGTTTTATCGCTATCCCAAACAGGGAGATGCTATCTTTCTCGGCATGTCTAACCAAAAAGGCCACCGCAGAGGCTCTATCGGGCTGGAAACCCTGACCACGGTGAAACATATCGTCCAAGGATATAGAGCCTTTTAAGGGCGATCGCCTGCAGATCCCTCGGGTCAATTTTGCAGGGGTAGACCGCTTCATCCCCCGCACTTTCTCCCCGGTTTAAATCTCCCTCCCCTAACCCGAATTCCGCCAACTGTAGCGCCACAAGTACCAAAAATACCTGGTCTGGCATTTTTCTGTGCGCCCAACACCACTTCAATAATAAAATTTGAGATTTTAGATAATGGATCGTCGAAAAATTCCATATCTAAAATCCCAATATTATAGCACAAATTAGCCCGATTAACCGGCTTTTTGTCTTAACCGTAGCGGTTTTTGAGCCACTCTAACTTCCCCCTCGGAATTGAAAACCCGAGGGAGTAGATTGCTCTATTTCTGAACTAACTTCACGTTTTTGGCCAAACCAAACGCCTGTAAAAACCGAATTGTCATCCAAGTCAAATCGATTTCCCACCATTTTAAGCCGTGACGAGCTGAGTATTGAAAAGCGTGGTGATTGTTGTGCCACCCTTCGCCATAGGTAACTAATGCTACCCACCAGCAATTCGTCGAAGTATCGTCACACTCATAGGTTCGATAGCCAAATTTATGGGTAGCACTGTTCACAAACCAAGTGCAATGAAACACCACCACCATTCGCACGAAAATTCCCCAGATGACAAAAGACCATCCGAGTCCGGGAGAAACGGCTTCTCCCCAGAAATACAGAGCCACGCCTAAAGCAATCTGAATCGGAAGTAAAAATTTATCGCAAAACCGATAAAATGGATCGTCACTAATATCTTTAGTTAAACGAGGGACTTCATTATCGGCGGGAGAATCATATAACATCCACCCCAGGTGACTCCACCAAAAGCCTTTCTGGGCATCATGGGGGTCTAAGTCGCGATCGGAGTACATGTGATGCGCCCGATGCAGACCTACCCACTCAATGGGGCTTCCTTGACAGCTTAACGTACCGCAGAACACCAGGAAATACTCCAGCCACTTGGGAGCCTGAAAACTGCGGTGGGTGACTAAGCGATGATAGCCCAGGGTAACGCCCAGTCCGCCGGTGATCCAGTGGAACAATACCGCCACACCCACTGCGGCCCAGCTAAAGGTGCTGGGAAGAAATGCCAGCAATGCCAAAGCGTGAACCGCAATCATAAACAGGATTACAGGCCAATCGGGACGCAGGGGCGCTGCTTGCTCTACCTTTTCTTTTGTTGTACTGACAGTCGTCATCTGATACCTTATTACGAATTGTTATGCCTCAATCTGCTATTGATTGTTGCAATAGCGCGTTTAGGCGCTCAACCAACAGGAATCCTCGATTCATCTCAAGGTCAGCCGTAGAATTGGTGTCGGTGGGGATTTCTGACCCTTGGGAATGGAGACACAGGAAGTTCGCCTGAGTTTTGCTCCAATTGGGTGCAGACCCCAACGGTTCACTTTACCATAGAGGTTATAAATTCATGGACGGCTCTCAACCGCTAGAAGAGGCTCAGAAGGAACTATTTCCTATCTTTTCTGGAATTGACGCTCAGGTCAAGCAAAATCTCAAGCGGCTTTTGGATGCATACCGCAATCATCGCGTGGGCGTTCACCACTTTTGTGGGGTCACCGGTTACGGCCATGACGATCTCGGACGCCAAACCCTCGATGAGGTCTTTGCTGAGGTGATGGGGACCGAAGCCGCTGCAGTGCGGGTTCAGTTTGTTTCCGGTACTCATGCTATCACATCGGCTCTATTCGGCGTCCTCCGTCCGGGGGATGAAATGCTCGCCGTCACCGGTGCTCCTTACGACACATTAGAAGAAGCAATTGGTTTGCGGGGCAAGGGTCAAGGATCGTTAATCGAGTGGGGGGTCAAATACCGACAGTTGGATCTGACAGCGGCGGGCGAGGTGGACTGGAATGCCCTGGGACAAGCGGTGAGTGAAAACACGCGGTTGGTGGCCATCCAACGATCCTGTGGTTATTCCTGGCGTCCGAGTCTGGCGATCGCGGATATTGAAAAAATCGTCCGCTTGGTCAAACAACAAAATCCTCACACAGTCTGCTTTGTGGATAACTGCTACGGCGAGTTTGTCGAAGACCGAGAACCCCCCGCCGTGGGTGCGGATTTGATTGCCGGGTCTTTAATTAAAAATCCCGGGGGAACCATCGTCACGGCGGGGGGCTATGTGGCGGGGCGGGCCGATTTGGTGGAAGCGGCAACTTGTCGCCTCACTGCCCCGGGCATTGGTAGCACCGGCGGCGCTACGTTTGACCAAAATCGCTTGCTGTTTCAAGGGTTATTTCTCGCACCGCAAATGGTGGGTGAAGCGATTAAAGGCACTCATCTGACAGCCTATGCGTTCGATCGCTTGGGCTATCGGGTCAATCCGGCCCCCACTGCCCCCAGACGAGATGTGATTCAGGCAGTGGAATTGCGATCGCCAGAAAAGTTGATTGCTCTTTGTCGCGCGATTCAGCAGTATTCCCCGGTGGGGTCTTATCTGGACCCGGTGCCGGCTGCAATGCCGGGATATGAAAGTCAGTTGGTCATGGCCGGTGGTACGTTTATCGATGGCAGTACCTCGGAGTTTTCCGCCGATGGTCCGTTGCGCGAACCTTATATCGCCTTCTGTCAGGGAGGCACTCATTGGACCCATGTGGCGATCGCCCTCGAAGCCGCAATTGCCGCCGTCGGCCCTGGGTAAATCCCTTGTAACTCGATCTTCGCTCAATCGATGAGGCCAACAAATTTACGGCCAATTCTCTTTTTTTCTTCCCAATGCCGAAACCTTGTGTTATGATAATGGAGATGAGTGTGAATTTCGGTTGCAGTGTTTGTTTCGAGTATCGAACGGTATTTTTCGTTTTCGTCTGGGCAGGCTTCTCTCCGAAAAATTAACCTCTACGTTGTCTGATTTTTGTGGAGACAGTGCATGTCAATTTACATCGGTAATCTTTCCTACGACGTAACGCGAGAAGACCTGAACGTAGTCTTTTCGGATTACGGTGCTGTTAAGCGCGTCAGTCTGCCCACTGACCGCGAAACAGGTCGTCCGCGTGGCTTTGGTTTTGTGGAAATGGAAAGCGAAGCTGAAGAAGCTGCCGCCATTGAAGCCCTTGATGGTGCTGAATGGATGGGTCGCGATATGAAAGTCAACAAGGCAAAACCCCGGGAAAACCGAGGGGGGTCTTATGGCAATAATCGTCGCAACAACAGCTTTGCCTCTCGCTACTAAAAACTGAGAGGTTAGCTTTCCCTAGCTAACAATTAAATCTAACCGATAAAAAGCTCAGGCAGTCAGCACCCCGCTCTAAAGAGACGGGGCTAGAGGTCTCGTCTCTTTAGGTAGCTGACCAGCCTAAGCCCTACGAGGGCTACGTTCAGAGCAAGAGTTAAAGACCTACCTTGAGGTGCGT
>NZ_JAYFEQ010000377.1:0-2751 GCF_055795085.1 Phormidium sp. CCY1219
CCCCCGCTATTCTTCCCGACACTGACCCTTCGGGTACAGTGCGGGGCTCCTAGCGGTTAAGCTAATATGAAGATTTTTTGCAAATCTTCTGGTACCAGAAGCACTCGAAGCGATTCCCGGGGGATTGAGGGAACTATCCGCCATCCGAGAAATTCATAGTCCCTATGAAAATTGCCCTCAAATTCTGCCGAGCCGAATCCAAGCATCCCAAGCGTGATGGAATTTAGAGAGTTTCCATGATTCAACACTGGCCCATCGAAAAACTAGCCACCGCCATTCAAACCACTGCGGCCTCCCTATCCCGGCCACAGAAGCGCCTGATGCTGATTACCATCGACATCGGCTTATTTATTATCGCCATCGGTGGGGCATTTGGGCTGCGGTTCAGCCACCCGCTCCCCCTGGAAAAAATCCAGCCGTACATCTGGTTAATTCCAATCCTGATTCTAACCAAGCCCCTGGTCTTCCTGGCCACGGGAATGTACCGCCCCCTGTTGCGCTATGCAGGAGTGGAATTCTTAGCCACCGCCGCCAAAGCGGTCCTCTTCAGCTCTGGAGCCTTCGTCCTGCTGGCCTATTTACTGGAATTTTTACAACTGCCGCGCTCCATCCTGGTCAACGACGCCCTCCTCACCCTGCTGCTCGTCGTTAGCGTCCGCCTTTCCCTGCGCTGGTTCGTCAATACCATTATCTGCCTCACCCGCCAAACCCAAGCCCCGGAGCGACTGGTGATTTACGGTGCCGGCGCTGCCGGCTCGCAACTGGCCCAAGCCCTCGCCCATCACCCCGCCTACAAACCAATCGCCTTTGTAGATGACGACCCTTCGGTGCAAAATCAAAACTTGCAAGGACTGCCGGTGTACGCCCCCCGGGAGTTACCGAAACTGCAGGCTCACAAGCCATTTGACACGGTTTTAATGGCCATGCCTTCCGTGGAGCGCATCCAGAAACGACAGATTCTCGATCGCCTACACGCCTGGTCGATTCCGGTAAAAACCATCCCCTGTATCGGGGAACTCCTCTCCGGCAAACTCTCGATTAGCGAAATCCGCAATATCGATATCGTGGACCTCCTGGGGCGGGAAGAAGTGGCTCCGGATCCCGAGTTGCTGCAGATGAACATCACCGGCAAATCCGTGCTGGTTACTGGCGCGGGCGGCTCCATCGGCTCGGAATTGTGCCGTCAAATCGCCCAACAGCAGCCCAAATGCCTGGTGCTTTACGAACTGGGGGAATTTGCCCTTTACAACATCGACCTGGAACTGGGGGAAACCTATCCCCATTTGCAACGAGTGGCTTGTTTGGGGTCGGTGACGGATGAGAAGCGACTCTCATCGGTGATTGCCAACTATCAAGTGGAGACGATTTATCATGCGGCTGCCTATAAGCACGTGCCGTTAGTCGAATCCAATCCCGCTCCGGGAATTTTAAACAATATTTTAGGAACTTGGATGGCGGCGCGTTGTGCCATTGCCGGTAGCGTTGCCAATTTTGTCTTGATTTCCACCGATAAAGCGGTGCGTCCCACCAATATCATGGGCGCGAGCAAACGAGTGGCGGAACTGCTCATTCAAGCCTTGGCGGAGCAACGCACCACCTCCACCTGCTTCACCATTGTCCGATTTGGCAATGTCCTGGACAGCAGCGGCTCGGTGGTGCCGCGCTTTCGCAAGCAGATTGCTGAGGGACAGCCGATTACGGTTACTCATCCGGATATGACGCGCTATTTTATGTCCATTCCGGAGGCGGCGCGTTTGGTCATCCAAGCCAGCTCAATGGGCAAGGGCGGTGAAATTTTCTTGCTCGATATGGGCGAACCGGTTCGGATTTACGATTTGGCCATCCAGATGATTCAGCTCAGTGGATTGGTGCCGGGACAAGATATTGAAATTAAAATTACGGGTTTAAGACCGGGGGAAAAACTGCACGAAGAATTGCTGGTAGACAGCACGAATGCCAGAGCAACCCAGCATCCGAAGATTTTCTGCGCCCGAGAAGCGAAAATCCAGTGGGAATTTTTGCAACCGCGTTTGGAAACCTTGCTGGAAACGGCTGGCGATGATGACGCTGCCGGCATCTGCACCCAATTGCAGCAACTCATCCCGGAATATCAGCCGCAGAAAGGTTCCCTACAAAAGTACCCTCGCCTCAAACCGCTGTTCAACCAAAAGGAACCCAAGGCAATCAGTAGCGGAAATTTGAATCGGTTGGGGAAAAAAGACTCCCCTGGAGTATCTCCGCGCTATGAAGTGCGAACCTCGAGCACTGAGGGATGAGAGGAGAACGGTAGGGGGTGCGAGCGTGCAGGGGAGGGGAGTGTGGGGGCGGCTGTATTGAGGTGTATTGCAGCGATCGCGATCGGGCAGATTCAGCGGGCGATTAAACTCGCGCCGAACCAGGCCCTAGCGCGTAAGCTATGCGCCACAGCGCTATAGTCCGCGTAGGCGGATTCATCCTTTTTACGAAAGAAAAACGAGAGTTTGAAAGCTACGTTTTTTAAAACGTAGATGAAAAACGAACGGCAACTTTAGTCGCCTTTAAAAATAAGTCAAAAAGGTTGTCATTTCTTATTTTTTAATGTGATAATTGTATCATGGAGGTGATAAAGATGTATGGATGCCAACAAGAATTAATTAAAGGGAAAAGTGAAAAGGGAAAAGGGAAAATTTTATTCTTCACTATTCACTATTCACTATTCACTATTCACTATTCACTCTTCACTTTTCCCTTTTCCCTAGTTAATGCCGATAT
>NZ_JAYFEQ010000378.1:0-472 GCF_055795085.1 Phormidium sp. CCY1219
CGGTTAAAACCGCCGTTCGCCTTTCCTCCCCGAACTAAAGTTACGGGGATTCCAGGTTCTCGATTGCTTCTCGTTGATTGCGATACCGTTTTTCCACTCGCATAATACCGAGCTAACGTAGGGACACGGCATTGCCGTGTCCTGAAAATTAGTGTCTCGCGAGACACTGACAAAATTACGGCGATCGAGTTTTTCTTTACGAAAGAAGGACGAGAGTTTGAAAGCTACGTTTTTTAAAACGTAGATGAAAAACGAACGGCGACTTTAGTCGCCTTTAAAAAAGGGAAAAGGGAAAAGTGAAAAGGGAAAAGTGAAAAGGGAAAAGTGAAAATTTTATTCTTCACTCTTCACTCTTCACTATTCACTCTTCACTATTCACTATTCACTCTTCACTATTCACTATTCACTATTCACTATTCACTATTCACTATTCACTCTTCACTTTTCCCTTTTCCCTAGTTAATGCCGATAT
>NZ_JAYFEQ010000379.1:0-26168 GCF_055795085.1 Phormidium sp. CCY1219
CGGTGCGTGACCCCCCGCTTTTCTTGGGTTCTCCCAGTGGCGATCGGGTGGCGGGGGTCACGCACCCTACGGGTTGGGGACGAGAATATATTTTGTGCTATATTGGGGCGATTTCAATCGCCCGCCCTGACAAGTATAATTGCCCCCAGAATTTAAAAATCTGGTTCCCAGAGCCTCCTCTGGGAACCGAGAGACGGGGCGATTAACGCAACTTGGTGCCGCATTCGCTACAGCACTTGTGAGTGGGCGGGTTTTGGGCACCGCAGGCGGAACAGGTCAGGGTATTAGACACCGCATTATAGGGATGAGACAGACCCAACATGTGCGAGGGGCTAGTTCCCGGAGCCACCATTGGGTAACAGTCTTCATTGCGATTGACGCGCACATCGAGGAGAGTCGGACCATCGTGAGCTAACATGGTGGCGATCGCCTCGGGAAGTTCCGCCCGAGTTCGCACGGTCAAGCTCTTGATACCATACACTTCAGACAGCTTAGAAAAATCAGGCGTGCCCTGTTCCAGGTTCGTGGCTTCAAAGCGATCGTCATAAAATAAATGCTGCCATTGGCGCACCATGCCCAACCAGCCATTATTCAAAATCACCACTTTCACCTTGATGCCATATTGAGAAATGGTGCCGAGTTCCTGCATATTCATCTGGAAACTTCCGTCGCCGCTGATACAAATCACCTGGTCGTCCGGTAAAGCGACTTTTGCTCCTACAGCAGCCGGCAACCCATATCCCATCGTGCCCAATCCACCACTAGACATCCAGCGACGGGGGGCATTTTTGAGAAACTGAGCCGCCCACATTTGGTGCTGACCCACATCGGTGGTATAGTAAGCGTGGGGAGCCTGACGGCCTACTTCGGCAATCACTTCTTGGGGAGAGAGACTATCCTCCGGATGAGGAATTTCCAAGGGATATTCTTCCCGCCATTGTCGGATGCGATCGCGCCATGCTTTGGTTTGCGATTCGCGGACCACATCCCCCACTTCGTGACTGCGGCGCAGCAGGTCTACCAGCACTTGACGCACGTCCCCGACAATCGGCACATCCGGTTTGCGGTTTTTGCCCACTTCCGCCGGATCGATATCGATATGGATGGTTTTGGCGGTTTGGGCAAATTCATCCAACTTGCCAGTTACGCGATCGTCGAACCGCGCCCCCACGGCAATCAGCAAATCGCATTCGCTGACGGCAAAATTCGCATAAGCGGTGCCATGCATTCCCAACATGCCCACGGAGAGCGGATGGTGTTCGTCAAATACGCCCTTGCCCATCAGGGTGGTGGTCACGGGAATGTGGAAATGTTCTGCCAGTTCTGTAATTTCCGCATGAGCGCCAGAAGCGATCGCCCCACCGCCCACATACAGTAACGGGCACTTCGCCTCTTGAATCAGCTTCACCGCTTGATTGATTTGCCGGGGATTGCCCTTCACCGTGGGCCGATATCCCGGCAACTTCACCGATCCCGGTTCCACGGGAACGTAGTCGCACTGAGCGATCCCCACATCTTTTGGCACATCGATCAACACCGGTCCGGGTCTGCCGGTACTGGCGATATGAAATGCTTCCGCCACGGTTTCGCTCATATTGGCGGGATCGCGCACCACATAAGAGTGCTTGACAATCGGTAAAGCGATCCCGAAGATATCGATCTCTTGAAAGGCATCGCTGCCGATCGCCGCGCGCGGCACTTGTCCCGTAATCGCTACCATCGGCACCGAGTCCATATATGCCGTGGCCAAACCCGTCACTAAATTGGTTGCTCCCGGGCCGGAAGTGGCCAAGCAAACCCCGACTTTTCCCGTGGCCCGGGCATAAGCATCCGCCGCATGCGCCGCACCTTGTTCGTGTCTGACCAAAAAGTGCTGCAATTCCCTTGCAGCTTCCGCTTTATAGATTTCATCGTAAATCGGCAGATTCGCGCCTCCGGGGTAGCCAAAAATATGCTGCACCCCATGCCGTTTCAAACTATCGATCAGGGCAAATGCCCCGGATACGCGCTGTACGTCTACACCTTTCACTTGCATCTGTTACCTCTCAACTGTGCTCTACGCAGAATGCCCGTTCCTCAATTCTGGTTTAACGAGAGCGAGTATAAAACCTACCCGAGTTTGTGGTGGTATTCTCCACCACAGCCTACCCAATTTGTGGAAAATCTGTGCTGATTTTTTTAACCCTCGCGCATCCTGCTGTGGTCTTGGTGAACCTTCACTGATTTATGATGCACCAATTTTCCTGGATTGGACACAATCTTGATATTTATTTAAGAAAATGGCTCAAAGAGCGAAAACTCCATCGGTTTACCCGGGATAGTTCCCCCAGTCATCGGGCATCGGCTAGATTAAATCGCGCAATACCCCACGAATGCTGACCCACGCCCAGATTCCCACCCCCGTCACCCGCAAACTCAGATTCAGCAAAACCGCAGGTAAAGCAAATGCATCGCTCAGCCGGCGATCGCCAATGCCAAACTCCACCCAATGTTAATCCTGTGGTTTTGAATGCCAAACACCGCCAAACACCTTCGATCGCCTCGAGTCGGGGGTTTGCGCTTGCACCAGGGTTTGCATGGGCACCGCGATCGAACAGACCCCACACCCTTCCCACCCCACCACCTGGTCTCAATTAATCGCCAGAACCGTCAGCGCCGCGATCGCCTACTCCAAAATCCTTAGCTGCACCAACACCTGACTCCCCCGATTGCCCCTCAAATACAGCAATCCGGCGTTGAACACCTGCCATAAATGGAGCATCGGGGCTAGCCTTTTCTTTCACCTTCATCGCCGCCACCCAGAGGGTAAACATGCCCAGAATGAACGCCGCAAACATACGGGCGGGCAATCATCCCGCCCAGAACACCGTCAGGGGAATCGCCGCTTATTCTATCGGCGCAAAAACAAGCATCACCGTGGAAATCAAAAACGCAATCAGCAATAAAACCACCAAACTTTTTGACAGCAACGACAAGATGATGAGAAACATTTAGGCGAAGTCAATTGCCACCGATTAACCGTTATTTTTTTAACAGCTAACAACAAAAATTACTGCCGCCGAAGTCAATCAAATCGTCGATAACGTAAAAGCCTCCATCACAGTAGAACGCATGGAATTTTCCGCGATTTACCATCCCATTGGTAGCCAATATCGCCCGCTATCGAGAGCCACAATCAGGAAAACAAAGACAAATTTATAGCCAATAACGAAAAATTAACTGAGCTATCCAGAGGGAATATGGGGTTAATTTTTCCCTTGGGCATGAAAGCCATAGATAGAAGAGGAGCATCGAGCAAAAGGCATATCCAATTATCCCAAGCACATGAGGATTTAATTAAGAAGCTGCCCGTATAGTTTCAGAAGAGTTTGTCGGGGGTAATGCTTACGCCAGGGTGCTACCTTGCCCGATCGCGATCGCCTGCGATCCCGTAGGGAGACAACCGCCGCGCGATAAAGGCAAGGGCGGTGATGCGTTCGGGATCTGAAGACATTCCCGCAGGGGGCATTTGCCACCCCCACACCTCTTGCGGCGATCGCCACATCTGCAAATGCCCCACCCCGGGATCGGCATAAAACCCTTCTTCTCCCGCACCCAACAGGGCCGAACTCCAGTGAGTAAAATAATCGTGACTGATGCGATGAATGGGAAAGTTACCGTAAAGCGGCACCCCCCACCCATCGATCGCCAAGAATGCTTTTACTCGGTTTTGCGAAAACTGCAACTGCCAAGCAGCGCCAATGGCTCCCACCACCCCCGCACTAAAGCTGATGAAAACCACGGGGGCGAGAGAATCCGATGCATCCTTGTCTGTCACCCCCGATGAGTGCAAAAATTGTAAAATATCCAGGGCACAATAAGCAGAGTAATCCGAAGCAGGAAACACCAAAGGAGTAAAATCTGCCATCGGCTCTAACCTTGGCAGCAAGCTGTCTAGAAAACACTCTGTCAAGTGGGGATCGTGAATTCCCGGGCAAATAATCAGATACAAGAGTGTTTATCGCTCCTCGATAGAGTGTGGCACTATTTCGCTGCCATCATATTCAAGGGCAGCATAACAACACAACGGACATGCGGTGGGAAACATCAACAGAGGGGCGCAACCATGACTGCCATTTGTAAATCCCTGAGAAAACGGCTTGCAATTGCCTGGAAACAGGGATCCATTCCAACCGGAGTGGGATTGACATTCTGTGCCGGCGTGCTGTTCTGCGTTGCCACCACCGCCATTGTTTGGAATTGGGAGATCGAACGGCAAAACGAGAACGTGCAACAGCAGGCAGATGCGATCGCGATCGCCGTGCAACGGGAAATAGAAAATGACCTAAATTCAATTTGGAGCCTGGGTCAATTTTACTCGGTTTCCGGAGCGCTCGATCGGCCTTCATTTCAGCAATTTGCTCGAGAAATCTTTGCCCGCCATGCCAGCATTCACAGTTTAGCCTGGATTCCTCGCGTGTCCCAGAGCGATCGCCGCGCTTACGAAGCAACCGTGCAAAAGCAAGGCAAACCAACCTTTGAAATTCTCGAACGAACCCCGGAGGGACTCTGGACTCCCGCCAAGGCAAGAACCGAATATTTTCCGATGGTGTATGTGGAATCCCAAGGGACGCCAGAATGGGTGGTGGGGTTTGATTTCGGATCCGTTGCCTCCGGGCGCAACGCGGTGCAAACAGCCACAGAACGCGGAGACCTAGTAGCCACAGAAGCGATCGCCAGCAACCCCACGGGCAGCATCTCGATCCTGATGCCAGTGTATGACCCCCAGCATAAAAACCCAATTCTGGCAGGGATGCCGAATCGGGGGAGTTTAGGGCGGGAAAAGTGGGTGCAGGGGTTTGTGTTAGGCGGGGTCAGGGTGAAAGAGGCGATCGAGACTGCCCTTTCCCAAATCGATGTCAGGGGACTCAATGTTTGTTTGTGGGACGCCACTGCGGCACCAGGAGAAGGATTTGTCGCCGTTTACCACTCGCGGGGCCAACAAGCGATCGCCGACAGCACTAAGCGGGTGTTCTCCCCAAAGCAATCCCAACCCACCTCCTCCCAGTCTCAGTGCCAACAGGCTATTCAACGCGCTAACGATGGATTGTCCCTCGCCGGATTGCGCCGCCTGGAAATTGGCGGACGTCAGTGGTCGCTTCTGGCGATGCCCACCGCCGAGGTGCGCCCCTTACACTGGCCCATGCGCCTCTGGACCGTGCTCGGCGGCTCCTTGGTGGGCACCTGCCTCCCGATCGCCACCCTGCTGATTTACCTGAGTCGCAATACTGAGGTGCAAAAGCTCCTCCCCAAACTCTCGCAAAGCAATCACGAACTCTCCAAAGCTTATTCGGAAATTACTTTGCTCAACCACATGAGCGATTTGCTGCAAGCTTGCCTTACGGTAGAGGAAGCCTATACGGTGCTCGGAACCTTGGCCAAACCCTTATTTCCCGAACACAGCGGCGGCGTGTTTGCGATTAGTGCCTCTAAAAATATTGTCGAGGCGGTAGCAACTTGGGGAGAACCCCTCACCAGCGAGCTTCTTTTCGCCCCGGATGAATGTTTGGCCCTGCGACGCGGGCAACCCTATTGGGTGAAAGACACGGCGCACAGTTTGCTCTGTCAGCACCTGCATGGCGATCGCTTACCGGGAGAATATGTCTGCATTCCGATGGTGGCGCATGGAGAAATTTTAGGGGTGTTCTACTTGGGGTCCCCCACGGCGGGAAAATTAAGCGACGCCAAACATCGATTGGCGGTGATGGTGGCGCGACAAATTGCTACCGCCCTGGCGAATTTAAGACTGCGCGAACGGTTGCAAAATCAAAGCATCCGCGACCCCCTGACGAATTTGTACAACCGACGGTATATGGAAGAGTCTCTAGAGCGCGAAATCCGTCGGGCCAAACGCCATAAACATCCGATCGGGATTATTATGCTTGACGTGGATCGGTTTAAGCAATTTAATGACACCTACGGTCACGACGCGGGCGATGTCGTACTGCGAGAATTGGGGTCTTTTTTACAAAAGCACATTCGCGGATCTGATATTGTTTGTCGCTATGGCGGTGAAGAGTTTACCCTGATTTTGCCCGAAGCGCCTTTGGATGTGGTTTCCCATCGCGCGCAACAGTTGCGCGATGGGATAAAACAACTGGACTTGCACTACGATCGCCAGCCGATTGGGCCGATTACTCTGTCATTGGGCGTGGCGAGCTTTCCGGAGAATGGCACAAGCGCAATTGCGGTGCTGCAAGCGGCAGATGCGGCGCTTTATCAGGCGAAGAATCAGGGACGCGATCGCGCGATCGTTGCCTCATCCGAAAATGTCACCCCCTGAGTCTTGGGTGAACCGGGAACCTTCCGCTTGAGTTGACCTCCCACAACCAGCCGCCTGTTTCCATCTGTTAGAGATAAGGAGAAAGAATACGAACAATGGCGTTAATTTTAATCGTAGATGATGCAATTTTTACCCGGCGAGTTATCTGCAAAAATTTACAAAAACAGGGGTACGAAACTCTGGAAGCTTCCAATGGCAAGCAAGCCCTAGAGTTGCTCGATTCTCACACTCCGGATTGTATTTTATTGGATTTGTTAATGCCGGAGATGGACGGATGGCAGGTGCTGCAAGCGTTGCAAGACAAAAATATTAAAATTCCGGTTATCGTGCTGACGGCAGACATTCAAGAAACCTCTCGTCAGCACTGTTTTGAGTTGGGAGCTTTGGCAGTTTTGAATAAGCCTCCGAAGTCTGAGGAAATGATAGAGGCTTTGCAAAAAGCTTTGAATTTAACAACAGAGGAGAACGCCCCATGAATTTGACCGTTGAGCAACTAGATGCCTTGCAGGAATTGGTCAACATTGGTGTTGGCAGAGCCGCAAGCGTGCTTAACGAGATGATCGATTCCCACATCCGGTTACAGGTTCCTTTCATTCGGATTTTATCCCCGAAAAGGATGAAATCGGAACTGGAAGAGCGCCTCGGCATTTCCGATGTATCTGCAGTTCGTCTTGGGTTTAGCGGCTCTTTTAGCGGCACCGCTCAACTGGTTTTCCCCACCGATAGTGCCTCGAAATTGGTCGCGTTGCTCACAAATGAAGAGGTGGGAACTCCGGATTTGGATGCGGTGAAAATTGGCACCCTGACGGAAGTGGGGAATATTGTGATTAATGGGGTGATGGGGTCGATGAGCAATTTATTGCACCAGCACCTTAATTATTCTCTGCCGATTTATCTCGAGGATACGGTGGATAATTTGTTGGTTGCCAATCGGTTGGAATCGAAAACGACGGTGTTATTGGCTCAGGCTCGATTTACTATCGAACAGTTGCAAATCGCAGGAGATATTATCCTGATTTTTAAGGTAGGGTCGTTTGATGTGTTATTGGCGGCTCTGGAGATGGATTACGGTGATGAATGATGAATGAAATCGAACAGGTTGAGGAAAAATTTGGTATTCTCGACCGAGTTCCGGTGGGGGTTTGCGTTCTGCGGGACGATTTTATTGTGTTGTTTTGGAATAGCTGTTTGGCAGATTGGACGAAAATTCCCAAGGGGGAAATTGTGGGGAGGAATTTGGGCGATCGCTTCGTTCATCTGACTCAGCCAAAATATCTGCGTCGCCTGAAACAGATTTTTGAAGGCGGACCGCCTACGATTTTTTCTTCTCAGCTCCATAAATATACGATTCCGATTCCTCTCCCTGATGGCGAATTTCGCATCCAACATACCACGGTGACGCCGGTGCCTCGGTTAGAAGGGTCGGGGTTTTATGCATTGTTGGCGATCGAAGATGTGACGGATCTGACTCGTCGGATTTACGATTATCGCCGAATGCGCGATCGCGCTTTGGAAGAAATCGAGGAACGCAAACAAGCTCAGGAAGCATTGCATCAAAAAACTATCGAATTGTCAGCGCGTCACCGGGAATTAATTTTGCTCGGGGAAATGAACGATCTGCTGCAAGCTTGCTTGACGGTGAAGGAAGCTTATAATGTTATTGCCAAATCTTGTAAGTCTCTTTTTCCGCAAGTTGCCGGCGCAGTTTTTATGATGAATTCTCCGAATAATTTGTTGGAAGTGGTGGCGTCTTGGGGAATTACCTTTACCAGCGATAAGTTGTTTAAACCGAATGAATGTTGGGCCTTGCGACGGGGGCGCTTGCATTATGTGGAAAATATGCAAGAAGGATTGATTTGTCAGCATTTACATGAGAATTTATTGCCGTCGCAATATTGTTGCGTGCCGATGATGGCGCAGGGGAAAGCGTTAGGGGTTCTGTATTTATGTGCCCCAGAACACCAGGGCATTACCGAAAGCATACAACTGCTGGCGGTGACGGTTGCAGAACATATTGCTCTGTCGTTGGCGAATTTAAGCCTCCGGGAAACGCTGCACAATCAAAGCATTCGCGATTCCCTGACGGGGTTGTTCAATCGTCGCTATTTAGATGAATCCCTGGAACGAGAACTGTATCAAGCGGCACTGAAGCAATATCCGCTTTCGGTGATTATGATTGATGTTGACTATTTTAAGCAGTTTAACGATCGCTTCGGTCACGAGGCGGGTAATGAAGTGCTGCGCCAATTGGGTGGGTTTTTTCACCAGCATATCCGCGAACGGGATATCGCCTGTCGCTACGGTGGGGAGGAATTTACCCTGATTTTACCTCAAGCTCCCTTGGCAGTGACGCAAAAGCGCGCCCAGGAACTGCGCGATCGGGTGAAATTGTTAAGTGTGGAGTACGATGGTCAGCACATGGGTCAAGTTACTTTGTCCTTGGGCGTGGCGAGTTTTCCCCAACATGGTACCACCAGTCTCGCCCTGCTGGAAGCCGCAGATGCCGCACTGTACCGCGCCAAAGCTGATGGGCGCGATCGGGTAGCGATCGCTTCTTGATTTTATAGTAAGTGTATAAACGAAATTATCCCTTTCTCTTCGTCTATAGCTGGGGTGGCGAAGGGATGCAATGAGGGAATCAACTATTTGCGCTCTTCGTTAGTGTTCGTTATTATCTTCAGTTCCAAAACTTTGAGCAAAGGTCAAATTTGTAGTTAAGATAAAGGAAGTTTGGGAGAGTTAGAAATTTGATGACCCTGTTGCCACAGGGTGGCATAGAGTCCTTCTCGTTCCACCAAATCCCTATGGTGTCCCGATGCGGTAATGCTGCCATTTTCGAGGACAAAGATTTTATCCGCACGCAAGGCTTGGGCGATGCGGTGGGTGATGACGATTACCGTGCGTTTTTGGGCAATGCGATCGATAGTGGCGAGAATTCCCGCTTCTGTCGCTACATCCAGGGCAGATGTGGCTTCGTCGAGAATCAGAATCGCCGGATCTCTCACCAATGCTCTCGCTAGGGCGATTCTTTGCCGTTGTCCCCCCGATAGTTGTCCGCCCCTGTCGCCAACTGGGGTATCGTAACCTTGAGGTAAAGTTAAGATAAAATTGTGAATTTCCGCAGCTTTGGCGGCGGTTTCTACTTGTGCGTCAGTGGCTTCTAAATCCCCCATGCGGATATTTTCTCGGATGGAAGTGTTAAATAAAATCACCTCCTGAGAAACCAGTCCGATTTGAGAGCGCAAGGAACGCAAAGTGGCATGGCGTAAATCGATTCCATCCAACAAAATGCGGCCTTTATCCGGGTCATAAAAGCGCGTCAGTAAGTTAACAATGGTGCTTTTCCCAGCCCCACTCTGCCCGACAAACATCACATACTCGCCGTGACGAATTTTCAGGGATAAGTTTTTAACTCCGACTCTCTCGGTAGAGTAGTTAAAAGTGACAGTATCAAAGCAAATTTCCTGGGAAAAATGCGGCAATGCAACTGCATCCGGTGACTCTTGCACTGTGGGCGTTTCTGAGAAAATATCCGTGATGCGTCGCAGGGCAGCTACACCATCAATAAACATCGGAATCGAGCTGGCTAGGGCAAGAATATAAAGGTTTAAATTGAGGAGCAAAACTTGATAGGAAACGAGAGTCCCTACAGAAATATAATTGTTGTAGGTCATCACGGAACCGATACTTAAGATAGCAAGCTGGGTGAGAACAAAGAGAATGAGGGGAATTCTTTGCACTAAGTAGGACAAAAACATTGCCCGAACATAAACTCGCTGCAAGTCATTCAACTCACGGTCAAACTCTTGAGAAACGCGAGCTTCCATGCCAAACAGTTTGACCACAGATTGAGAGAGAAGATTTTCTTCGAGGAGGCTGGAAATTTCTCCTTCTTTTTGCAGCACATGATAACCTTTGGCAGTAGCGATTTGGGCAATGGGTGCAGGAGCAATAACACAGAGGGTAATACCCATCAACGTCAAGGTGGCTAACTGCCAGTTGAGTAAGAAGAGGAAAACCGTAGAAAAGAGGATGTTGCTCGTTGCCATAACCACCACGGTTAGCCCCGCCGAGATTAAACCATCTTCTACAGTTTTTACGTCGGAAATAATACATTTAAGAATATCTCCGGCTGAACGTCGTCCAAAAAACTCCATTGACAAACCCTGGAGATGCTCGAATAGAGAGCGGCGAATATTGTTAGTAATAATTATTCCCAATCTCGCTCCTAAAAAATTACCCAGCAAGCCAATGGCGATGTAAAGAATTGCCCCAATACAAAGCAGGGAGATGATTAAAACTAAAAGTCGGTAATTTTGAGGGATAATTGCTGCATCAACCAGAAATTTTAAGCTGACTCTCGATACAGAATCAAAGGCGGCATTAAAAATAATGCAGCAAAACATAAGAATAACTTGCCATTTGTAGGGGCCGATATATTTAGCGATGGTTTTGATAAACCAAGTAAGCTGCTGCATGGTTGGTGTAAATGCTGTTGGCAAAAAGTTAGACTGCCATCTTCGCGGGTCTAATCCCGACGGTGGGCAATGCTCACGCTATTACTAAAGCAAACTCAAAATCCGATCTCCTAGATTTCGGTGAACTGCCGATGCTTTTATGCCTTTGAGGGCTAGGTGTTTCGATATTTTCTCAATCAGTAGGATGGGCAACGCTCATCCTACTTTTCAGTCAGTAGGGTGAGAGAGGCTCACCCCAGTTCTTTTCCATTGCAATTAATCACGGGATTGAACGAAAAATGATTAATTGACGGAAAGAAGTATTATGATGCTTTAATTACCAACGCCGCCAAAAGTAAAAAAACATATTAATCATCACCTCCTTCTTGTTTTGTATGGGTTTATTTGCAGAACATTTACTCCGCTTAACGCGGGACGTGTCCCGCCTGAATTGGAATTTTCATGGTGCTTTATCCTTCGGTTAGTGATGGTTTAGAGTGACGCGAAATAATGGCATCGTGCCGTTTTATTTCTTGGCTAGTTTCATTGTCTCTTAAAGAGATTTTAGGATTTTATTTTGAGGTTGAAAGTTTCTGTGGTATTGATTGCCTTGATGAATTTCACATTCATTTTGTCGTTGCGATTTCCCTATTTTTGCATAATTTTTCAGTTGAGTCGTCCGTTTTACAGGAGGATTACCTGTACTTAAGGGGATTGATTGCTGATTGAAAATCGCGCTTTTCAAGAAAGATGAACTTGGTTTGTTAAAGCTTTCACGGTTTGAGCAGTTTCGAGGAATAGTCGAGTCGTGATGACTAGGCAGGTTGGCCTTTGCTGGCTCATTTTTGACCCCTCTATTCATTAGACGCTTTCCGATGCGAAATTGTGAACGCTTCACCGGAATAAATTTTTTTGAAACGCCCTGCACTTCGTAAAACTGCTTCCAAGCTGCACCCCTGCTCATTTTTCGGCTCAGTGGCGAGTCCCGATCGCCCAATACCTTCCCCTCAGAGTGATGCGAAACGAGCCGATCGCACTCAGATATCTGTGCCTTATGCGATCGGGCAAGACTCAAAGACTTTTGCCAGCCGGATGTGGTATCAATTGCCTGTACAAATCCTGCTGTTTCCTGGGGTTCCTCAACCACAGCCCCTACTTCTTCTACCACTTCGGATACTGTCACCGTCTTAGCTGCGATCGCTTCAGTTTCAGCAGGCTTCTTTGTCCCTTTCTTAGACTTCGCTGGTTTTGCTGCTACCTTCCCTGTGTCTGATTCCGTTGCCCTGTCGCCGATAAAATATCCGCGCAACTCAATAGCCAAAATTTTCCGCGCCCGAGAGATGCGCTGGCGGACATTTACATCAGAAATCTCTTGCTGTTGCGCGATTTCTTGATTGGAGAGTCCTCGATAATAGTGCAAAATAAACGTCTCGCGCAACCAATTCGGTAACTCCTCAATGGCGCGGCAAATCACCCTGTTTTTCTCCTCACTCTCCAAAGCGCTTTCTGGCGTCTGCTCAACCGAAACCAGTCCTAGCTCATGTTGCTCGCCATAAACTTCCATATCTTCAACTCCGCTGCTTCCTCGGCGACGGGTTATATCGATCCAAAAATTACGAGTCAGGGTCGTTAGCTAAGACTTGAAATTATCGATTTTTCCGGCGAATTTTTGCACTTTTTCCCAGGCTTTCAGCATCGCCTGACTCAGCAGGTCTTCGGCTTCGGTTGAGTTGCCCTTTGTCCATTTGAGACAGCAACGCCATAGGTGGTCGCGGTACTGTTGAAACAATTGCCAGAAAGCATTTATTTCACCTGCGGCAAAGCGTTTTAATAGTTGTTGTTCTTCTGTTAGGGGTAGAAGTTGATGAGGAGGGGTTGGCATCAGCATCATGTCACGACTCCAATGAATTGACAGGAAATCTACAGGATTTATTGTGGTCAGGTGAGAGTTATAAATTCCCCCGACGGCACAAAATCAAGCAAAAGGAATGGAAACATAACCGTCATCCGTACCGACAACGCCAACCGGAAGACCGGGAAAACTCCGGGCTGTCATCTCACTCAAATTGCCCACAGCGGAAATCGCATTCAAAGCGAAATCATTGGGCAAACCCAAACTTGCTCCGATATTTCCTTCCGCGCCCAAAAAGCGGCGCACAACTGGGTCGGAACTATTAACGGCTTCAGCCACATTTTCTGAAGTCAAACCCAGTTCTACTCCTTCATAAAGGGCATAAGTCACCCCAGAAACCACATCCTTCCACTGGGATTGGTTTTCATCCACTACCATTGCTAAAGGTTCCTCTCCCAAGACTCCAGGAAGCGGCTGCGACAGGTTTTGCTGTTCGGGGGGTAAAGTCAGAAGACTGGAGAGAATCAAGGTGCCATCGCCAGTGATGACATCGAGTTCGCCGTTAATATAACTGTCAAATAGAGTTTGGAAATTACTAGAGGTGACGACTTCCGCATTAACCCCCAGAGAGTCCAGTCTTTCTCGCAGCTTCGTCTCAGAAGTTGTCCCGGAACTGACACCAATTCGACGACCTTCAAGCTGTTCAAAAGAGGTAATGCCACTATCACTGCGAGCCATTACATATTGAGCGTCGTAAGAATTAATCGGCGCATAATCTACCCCCAGCAGGGCATCCCGCTTGAGGTTGTGGGTGGTGTTGCGACTGGTAATATCCACAATGCCGTTGGCAACATCGCTGAAGCGCTGGGCGGCGGATGTCTGAACCACGAACTCTACGGCATTGGGGTCGCCAAATACCGCTGCTGCTACGGCCCGCCCCAAATCCACATCAAATCCGCTTAAGTTGCCGTTGGCATCGGCAAAACCCAGTCCGGGAGCCTCATTTCTCACCCCGACGCGCACAAAACCTCGGTCTAAGACTTCCTGCAAAACGTTGCGGTTATCGTTATCCACCAAGGGCACGCTGATTGTATCGCTACCGGAAAAGGGCGGATAAAATAGCTGCCCTTCTGGTTCCACAAACATCAGTTCGTTGAGATTGCGGGGTAGTGCGGTTTCGTCGAAGTTGCGGTTATAAATCTCTTCGTAGTTGCCGATTTGTTGGATGATTTTTAGGGCGAAGTCATTGGAGATTCCCAGGGATTCGCCTAAATTTCCTTCTACTCCTAAGAACCGCTTAATGTCGGTATTGCCATTGAGAAATTCATTCACATTCTGGGAGTTGATGCCAAAAACTTCCGCTTGAATGGGAGCGTTAACTACCCAGCGGACTACATCGGCAAATTCGGACTGGTTTTCCGGCAGGATGAGTCCTAACGGTTCTTTCCCCAAGTTCTCGTTTAAAATCACTTGATTCCCCGGATTAGATAAGGTGGGAATGCGATTGCTCAGCCCCCCGCGATTCATCGAGACTGCACCGATTTGTCCCGCATCGTAAGCAGCAAAGAGGTCATCTTGAGAGGAAAAAGTTTGGATATTTAGAGTTACTCCCGCTTGTTGCGCCGCATCTTCTAAGTTTTGCTGAGAGCGAGTTCCAGCTAATACTCCAATAGTAGTTTCTGGCAATTGTTCCACCGAACTAATCCCACTGTTCCCTCGCACCATCACCCCTTGGGTATCGAAGAACACGGTCGGTGAATAATCCACTCCCAAACTGGCATCGCGCAACACTGAATGAGTGGGCAAAGTGGCGGCGATATCCACTGTCCCATTGGCAACCGCATTAAAGTCTTGTCCCGCTTCGACGACTATATATTCGATCGCATCAGGATTGCCAAACAAAGCAGTGGCGATCGCGCGACTAAAATCAATGCCAATCCCACTAAAAGAACCATCTGCTTCTCGGTTGCTAAATCCGATCGCATCGTCATCAACGGCAACCCGCAAAACCCCTCGGTCTAAAATTTCTTGCAGTTGCGAACCGGGTCGCGTGGCACTCCCTACCATCGTCCGACCTTCGCCTGCGCCAAAGATTGCATAATGTTGCAAACCACTGTAGAAATCCCCGTTATTGACGGCGGCGGCTACATCGGGATAATAGTCGAGATAAAATTGCTCGTTAAAACGGACTTCCGGCGTCCTTCCTTCCTTAAACCCATATATTGTCCAATGCTGAAAACCGCTCTCAAATGAGCCATCGGCAACCGCTTGTGCCACATCTGGATATTGTTGCAAGTAGTTGTCTTCGTTAAAATTCAAGGCAGCCATAATTGGGTTAATTCGATACGGTTAAGGGTTAATTTGCTGGCCCGCGCGGGGACGCCAGCCGCTCCTCGCTTCCGCAGAAGCCAGAGCTATGCTAGATGCTTCTATTTATTAGACGGTTGACTCCCTAATTTTGTGAAAAGATTTTGCCAATTTAACTGGCATCTCTCGGAGCAGATTGCCAACAACTATCGGTATCATGCTCTTGCCAGTGCTGCCAAAATATCTCCTTTATCGTTTCGGGACTCTCTTCTCCCGCTGACGGGATGTCTCTTTCAACGCTGGATTTCATGGATTTATAATGCCTCGGACAGTTCTCCTAAATTTGAGGGAAATTCACGCAGCACAGCTTGTTCCTACGGTTGCCGCAAGCGACGATTGCTCGGCCAACCGTAGAGCATTGCTTAAATTTAGCCACCAAATATAATTCTGCGGCTGGCTTGCCTATACCCTGGTTTAAAATTTACTCTGATTGTCGAGTTCGCCCACTCTGACGAACTCACGGGCAAGGAGCGAGAATGTCCCGGAGGCATTCGCCCTGGCCGCGCCATGCACCCATGTCTTGGGGTTCCGATACACCCAACCTGACGGTTTGTTCTCCTCCTGGAGATAGATCTATGGTATTTCTTAATACAGATTAACGTCAAGAGCAACTTTGTAAAGTTTTGGTAAAGTTATCCCGGATACTCTCGACCATGTAACTACATTCGCGGCACCACCCGCCGTGCATCAGTGGGGGGTTGATGAGGCGATCGCTTCAATCGTTTTTTGTTACTATATTGCAACCTTTCTCATAACACTATACCGAAACAAATTATTGTAAATTGCAAATAGGTTATAAACTTAACCTCTGACTTGGGCAATAATTCTCTTGCAGCAACACCCCCAGGGGATTAAAATCCCCGCCGGATCCTGGGGTCTACTACTGTTTAAACCCACGCCGAATCTTTGCTGTGAGCTAGGGGCATGGATGTTTCGGGCGGAGAATCCCCGATCGCGGTAAAGTGCGAGGGTGCGATCGGCGGATTTGCTCATCTGTGAGGGCTTACTGGGATGCGATAAACTGTTCGATCGCCGTTTGCACCGGCACTGGATCGGTTGCGTTCCGATAATAGGCTTTACCGCATTCCAGATAGCATTCTGCTGCCTCTATCAGGATTGGGCAATTCTCGGGATTGTCCATATCTTCACTGACAGGTGTATCCTTACCTTTCAGGCGATAGATATATTTATTGTACCCTTCCTGTAGGGGTTCGCGCAAGCGACCGGGTTGTGGGTCTCCTTGCAATCGTTCGTTGAGATCGAAATCCAAACGCAGATAATCCCCGCCGCCACTTTCGAGGATTTGCCAGCAGATCGCTTCAGAAATTTGAGAAGCGGGACTCATAAACATATTGGGTATATTTTCCGCCCAGCGTAACTGTCCCCAATTTTTGATTTCTTCATAGCTGTAGACCTGAGTGGTATTGCCCGTGCCAATGGAGAGGACGGAAATATCGCTCAATTTTAATCCGTTGGCTTTTTCTATATACAAGGCATGGGCGATCGCCACTAACGCCGGGTTATTTGCCGATACCCCACCATCGATATGGGGCAGACTTTGCTCTTCGTTGTAGGGAAGTTCATACGGGGGGAAAAAAGTGGGGGCTGACGCTGAAGCGGTGCAAATTTGCCAGAGTCCCAGATTGTGATACCATGCATTGGGGTTGCCATTGACAAACCAGGTTGTGTTGCGGGAATAAACGTCATAGGCGGGAATCAGAATTTTGGGTTGAGTTATCTGACTCATCGTCGGGGACCCTAACTCTGGGTGTTTCAAATATTTCTGTAATACTTTGGTCAACCCCCGATCGCCCTGTTCGTGGGGGTACAATACCCTAGCGCCCACCGCTTGACTCACTTTGCGCCATCCGCGCTGCTGACGTACCGAGTCTAGGAAGATATTTTTGCCCTCTTGCAGGTAGAGGTCAATCATTGCCTGAGCGTTCATCTGACAGGCAATTCCGGCTGCCAGAATCGAGCCGGTGGATGTGCCAGACACCAAGTCGAAGTATTCATGTAGTGCCTGCCCGGTTTTTTCTTTGAGGGTCGTTTCTACCTGCTGGAGAATTCTGGCGGATAAAACTCCCCGAATGCCACCGCCATCTAGGCTGAGAATTTTGAACGTCATAGTATTGTGCGAACGATTAAAAATCGAGTTGACTGCCTCACGTTGAAGGAGTGGGATGGATAATGAAGTCAAAAGCCTTCGTCATCCTCCTCCAGATAGATTTATCGTATGTTGCCGGAAAGAGGAACGTCAAGAGCCAAGGGGTCAATTTTTATCAAGAAAGGTAACGGATTGTAACGGCCAACCCGAGGATCGGATAGACCCAAATCAACAATTGGCAATCGAGAATCGCGCCAAAGGGCATGGGGCGGGTGGAGAATCAATTACCGATCGGCAATTCAGCAACCGAACGGATTACAAGTTCTGATACTGCAATAGGGATGTTGCCACACCAGGATGGAGAACCCGGGAAAATATAAAGAATTGACAATTGAGCGTTACCAATTCACAATCTGGCGACATCCACTCCCCCCCGAGGGGATGTTACCCTAAGAGGAAAGAAAAAAATTGGCAAGGGGTAAAGGACAAATTTGGCCAGAAATTTACTCTTTGCCTTTGTGTTGAAAGATAATTTAAGCCGAGGAAACGCAAAGTGGTTGCCACTCCCGAAAAACAGCAAGCAACGCCCGAAATGACAAGCGGCAGCGATCGCGTCGCCGTATTGCTCATGGGTTACGGAGAAGTCGAAAGCTACGACGACTTCGCCAATTACAACGAACAAGCCCTAAATTTACTCACCGCCAAGTTTGCCCCGGTGCCCACCTGGCTCTATCCGCCACTGGCCAAACTGCTAGCGGTATTTGACTTCCACGAATGGAATCACCAGCATGGAAACTTCATTTCCCCGCACAATGCCATTTTTGAAAAGCAGCGGGCGGGGATCGAGGGCGAAGTGCAACAACAGTGGGGCGATCGCGTGCAAGTCTTCAAAGCCTTTAACTTCTGCGCCCCCTTCCTTCCCGAGCAAGTCATCGCCGAAATCAAAGCCCAAGGATTTGAAAAACTGCTGATTTACCCCCTGCTGGTGGTGGATTCCATTTTCACCAGCGGGATCGCCGTAGAACAGGTCAACCGCGCCTTAGAGAAGCTAGAGGATAATCCCGAAGACCCCTGGGTGAAGGGAATGCGCTATATCCCCTCGTTCTATAACGAACCTGCCTATATTGATTTAATGGCGCAGATGGTGGAGCAAACCATCGCCGCCGAACTGGCGGGGAATTACCTTCCCTCGCAAATTGGGATCGTGCTGATGAACCACGGATGTCCCCACAAGGCGAAGGGCTTTACCTCTGGTATTACCGAAAGTCAAGCCCTGTACGAGGCGGTGCGCGAAAAACTGATTAACAAGTATCCGTTAATTTCCGTGGGTTGGCTCAATCACCAAACCCCGTTAATCGAGTGGACGCAACCCAATGCGAAGTTGGCGGCGGATAACTTGATTCAACTGGGTGCCCAGGCGGTGGTGTTTATGCCGATTGGCTTTGCTACGGAAAATCACGAAACTTTGCTTGACGTTCACCATATCATTCACGCTTTAGAGAGCCAGCATTCTGATGTGGCTTACATCCAGATGCCTTGCGTCAACGAACGTCCGGAATTTCTCCAAATGGCGGCGCAGTGGGCGAGTCCGCAAATCGAAGCCCTGCTCTCGGAAGCCGCGCCTATGGCTCCAGAAACCGAGGGATCGTCATCTCACACCCATTCTCATCACCATCACCATCATCATTAAGGGCATAGCCTTGGGAAAGGCGATCGCCTCCAGGCAAGAGGTAAACCGGGATCGCTTATCCCACCCTCCTAAATGAGATGCCCAGTGCAACGAGTAAAGGGCGATTTGAGTACCCGTTTTCCGTACCGAAAACGGGTTTTTCTTGGGCGCTAAATTCCATCATCCAAGGGTCGATTGATTTGAAAAACCAATCAGCACAGCACCCTTTCTATTTTTCCTCTGATATATTCGGCGATCCCCCAAGGACACAACATCTAAATTGCAGGTTTTGGTAAACTGAAAAACAAAGTAATTTCAACCATGACAAGGGTTAAGTGCAATGGAAAGGGGCAATAATACTGCAAGTTAAAAATTTATGCTAAGATAGGTTTGGGCGATCGCACTCGCCGTTTTTCCTTTAAGAGGCTAAAATACAAACTTTGTAAATCAGCCGGAGGTCAGTCAAATGCAAGATAAATCTATCTGGAAGAGTGGATTTCCCATTGAGGTGTAACTCAACCAAAAGGGGGATTTCCGGTAAAAGCAGGCAGTGTAAATTGAGGGGGTAATTTACTCAATGTCTCTCACGGTAAGCAACCGAGGAATTTTGCGATCGCACGAAACCCAAACGATCCGATCGCCGTCTCTAGGAATTGTGATATCGATCGCAGATCGATTCGCAATTCTGAGGCAATAATTAACAAGCATTCTTCTGAACGTTTACTTCAGTCTTGCATCAGTTTCTAGGAGGAGTGAATCATGGAATACACTTGGAAGCCGTTTCGATGGTTAGCTGGCACCATTGCCCTGCAGGTAGTCACCTTAAGTGTGGCGGCTCTCATGCTTGTGGTGGTCATGTCATCGTAAACCCCTTGCAAATTGCTTGATTGTGGGATTTCGATTTCATGCCCCGAGACGACGAGAACTATCTGCGCTTCGTCGCTGATGATTTCCCTGCAATGCTCAACACTTGATTATCTCAGCGAGCCGCTGCAGCGAAACCTTTGAGAGTTTTTGCAAAATTTATCCGATCTGCTTTGGATCCGGAACCCTCGCCAGCCAGAGAGATCCACAAGCCGCTGCAGCGAAACCTTTGACAGTTTTTTCAAAATTTATCCGATCTGCTCTGGATCCGGGACGATCTCCAGCCAGAGAGATCCGCGATTGGCAGTTGGGGATCCGAATCGGTGCAGAGGCGCGATCGCGCCTCTGCCTCGATCCCGGTTTGTCTTTGATGCTTTGTTGTCAGGTATATAGCACGGATTCTCCCTGTTGTCAATCCCCCTTTCCGTAAAATTTTTCTGACCTTTAACATGAAGTTGGTATGAATATGATTTAATCCCGAGAGAATCCTCAAGAGAGGAAAAAGAGCAAAGAACCCACCCCGGAGTCAGGATCGAGCGAAAGGTCCTGACTTCGCTGTTTGTAGAGGAGGCAGGGTTAGATTAGTGCGGCTGGCCCTACGCCGAGGGAGTTTAACGGAAATTTGGTAAAATAGGAGCCTAGGTAGCCGAGGCTGAAGAACCCATTTTCGGGATTGAAATACAATAGAAAAGTAAAGATTTTGATAAATCCCTGCCGAGGGTTTACCGAAGAACTCGGGCACAGACAACTTCCACAACGCAGCAGGTCAAGAGCGATTGAACATGAAAGGTTTTTGGACAAAATGGATCGAGAATAAAACGGCGAATCACAGAGCGCGACATTCGCCGAGGTTCGGAAATGGCTTTGAGATCGCATCAGACTCGGCGCACCCCACTGGTAAGAGCGAGAGTCGAAAGGGGAGGAATCGGGGAGCGAAGGGAGTATTTTCCCTGGAGCGCATCCGGTGGAGCGTACAGACAATTGTGGCCTCAACCTTGGTAGCGCAAGGGGTGATGCTTGCAACGCCGGTGTTGGCGCAGAACCAGGAGAACGCCCTCAGTTACAGCGAACTGTTGCGTAGAATCGATGCCGGGGAAGTAGAGCGGGTGGTCATCGACCCGGCCCAAGACGTGGCGAGAGTGCGCTTAGAGAATAGAGAAGAGACCGTAGAGGTGCCCCTGTTCGATCGCCACCCGGAGTTGTTCCAAAAAATTGCCCAACAAAACCGAAGTGCGGAGACCATCGAACTCGACGTGCAGCCCTCGCGAGATCCGAGTGCGGCATTTGGCATCGCCGCCAACATCTTGCTGATCGTGCTATTAATCGGCGGGCTGATGGCGATCGTGCGGCGATCGTCCCAAGCGGGGAACCAGGCGATGAGCTTTGGCAAATCCCGCGCCCGGTTCCAGATGGACGCCAAAACCGGGGTGATGTTTGATGATGTAGCGGGCATCGAAGAAGCCAAAGAAGAACTCGAAGAAGTGGTCAGCTTTTTGAAAAAGCCGGAACGGTTCACGGCGGTGGGGGCGAAGATTCCGAAAGGGGTGCTGTTAGTCGGACCGCCGGGGACGGGTAAGACCTTGCTCGCCAAAGCGATCGCCGGAGAAGCTGGGGTTCCGTTTTTCAGCATTTCCGGGTCCGAGTTTGTGGAGATGTTTGTGGGAGTCGGGGCCTCCCGAGTGCGGGATTTGTTCCGCAAAGCGAAAGAAAATGCGCCGGCGATCGTATTTATCGATGAAATTGATGCTGTAGGGCGTCAGCGCGGTGCGGGGATTGGCGGTGGTAACGACGAACGGGAACAAACCCTCAACCAATTGCTCACCGAGATGGATGGATTTGAGGGAAATTCCGGGGTGATTATTATTGCCGCTACCAACCGCCCGGACGTACTCGATCGCGCTCTGTTGCGCCCGGGTCGATTCGATCGCCAAACGATTGTGGATTTGCCGAGTTACAATGGTCGCTTGGGAATTTTGGACGTTCATGCCCGCAATAAGAAACTGTCTGCGGAAGTGTCCTTAGAGGCGATCGCCCGTCGGACACCGGGCTTTTCCGGTGCGGATTTGGCCAACCTGCTCAACGAAGCGGCGATTTTAACCGGACGACGACGCAAAGATGCGATCGGGCCATTGGAAGTTGACGATGCGATCGATCGCATTACCGTGGGTCTGCAACTGACGCCTTTGCTCGACAGCAAGAAAAAGCGCTTGATTGCTTACCACGAAGTAGGTCACGCCTTGCTGATGACCCTGCTGAAAAATTCCGACCCCCTGAATAAAGTCACGATTATCCCCCGTTCTGGCGGGGTGGGTGGGTTCGCCCAACAAAGTTTTAACGAAGAGACCATCGATAGCGGTCTTTATACCCGGGGGTGGCTGATGGACCGACTGACGATTACCCTAGGGGGCAGAGCGGCAGAACAAGAGGTGTTTGGCGAGGCGGAAGTGACCATTGGTGCGAGCAATGACCTGCGGGTAGTGGCGGACTTGGCCCGGGAAATGGTGACGCGCTACGGCATGTCGGAGTTAGGGCCATTTGCCTTAGAAACCCAAAATAATGAGGTGTTTTTGGGTCGCGACTTGATGCCGAAGTCGGAATACTCGGAAGAAATTTCCACCCTGGTCGATCGCCAAGTGCGGGCGATCGCGGTTCACTGCTACGAACAAGCGCGTCAAATTTTGCGCGAACACCGGGTACTTCTCGATCGCCTGGTGGACATTCTCTTAGACGAAGAAACCATCGAAGGCGATCGCTTCCGCGAAATTGTTGCCGAATATACCGAACTGCCAGAAAAACAGCTCATCGCCAATAATCCCTAGAGCCTCGCTTTAGTAGAAGCAATCAACCGGGTGGCTTCATCCAATCGCGATCGAGTTGCAACCTCTTAGGGTCCCCCACCCGCTTCCCCATCCGGTGGATTGATTGCCGAACCGACGCCCTAGTGGTTTCCCCGTTCATGTCTCAGGTGCGTTACTTTTACCCAGTAACGCACCATTTTCATTTTCCGTTTCACAACGATATAGCCATATAAATTTTTACTCATTAATTGCCCAAAAGGAATCGCTCCGGAGAAGAACCAGGTCAAGACATTGTGGCTGGTGTCTGTTTCCCCCTCCTCGGGACCGGAGCGATTTTGGCGGATACGCCGGGATTGAAAGCGGCCAATGAAAACCGAACTCAGGCGTGGCCTAGGGTTCCATCGAAACGCGCCGAGCGGAACCATACATGGCTCGCAAAATTAACGCCGGATCGTACCATTCGTCATTGTATCTCAGACCCCAGTGGAGATGAGGGCCTGTGCTGCGCCCGGTCATTCCCACGCGACCAATGCGAATGCCTGCTGCAATTCTTTGCCCTTCAGCAATTTGCAAACCCCCGGTGCGATCGACTAAGTAGCGCCGACCTCGAATCGTTTGCACGTCGCCTTGCATGTGGCAATAAATATGCTCCCAGTTTCCCGATTCAATCACCAGACCGATGCCGCAGCGACTATCGTCGATCGCATCAACTACCGTCCCCGCCCACCAATTGCGGACGTAGCTTCCCATCGGCGCGGCAATGTCTAAGCCCGAGTGAAATTCTCGACTGTAGCCCCCGGTGGGGGAACGACGATAGCCAAATGGAGAGGTATATCCTCGAAAGTTTTCTACGGGAAATGAGGCACCTTTCCATTGGCTGCCTGTGGCAATCTCGCTGCGATTGGTTTCCAAGGCATGACTGACTTGGGGCTGCAATTGGATTACCAAAACGCAAATCCAAGCCAGGGCAGCGATCGAGACAATTCTCGCCCAGCGGGGCAACTTTTTGTTCCTTAGAAGTGGCATCAATTTTTGGGGCATTCCTTACACTCCTCAACCGCAGATAACATTATGAATCGATTTGAACCCTTTTTGACGACAATGCCGTTAATTTTTGCCAATTCGCTGATGGGATGGGAGGCTTTTTCCTCGGCGGTGCTTTTCTCCGACACCATCACCTCGGCAAATTCTTATCAAAACTCAGCGTTAGCAAGGCAGAGAATGAAAACCCCTGTGATTTATCTTCAGGAAAGAAAATTCTCTCCTTTGCACCAACAACCGCCCCGCAGGGCCTGTTTAAATGGGATACAGGTGGCCATCCTCTCCGCGAAGCCTGTTTTCGATCGCCCCCTCCGCTAAGGATAGGGAAATGCGAGGTTCGACCCGATTCTGTTTGCCTCTGGTCCGCACAGTGACGGATTCGTGCAATCCTACCCGATCGGCATCGGGAAGGTGTTTTCACCTCCCTTTCCCAAAGGGGGTCATGTTTGCCTCTCGCAACGGGTTCGCGCTTCGCCGTGGGACGGCGCGCGGTCCGCGATCGAGGTTACCCCTCCCTAGGTTCCAAGGGGTAGCGCTTTAACTAAGATCCGGCGGTTTAACCCCTCGGGTCTAGAGCCTGGAAGTGGCAGCGCATCCCAGGGATTGAATTTTAACGCTTCGGGGTAACGCAGACCGCATGGGTCTTAGGCGGGTCAGGGATTAGGAGTACAAGCCCCCTTGACTTGAGTCGTGGGGTTGGTTCCTGAGAGAGTTCCTGACGTGAACCATCGTTCATTTTGCCTGGGGAAGAATCCGTGCAATTTCGGCTGGTCATCGGCAAATTTCACCGAACCGTTGCCAAATTCTTCGGCAAGGAAAAACAAGGCTACAGCTGCTTATTTTACTCCGCGATCGCGTTTTCTACTACTGAAGGGGAAAGCGGGGTGTTTCCTGGCATGGGATAAACGGGGCAACGGTGGGAAAAAACTTTATTTTGAGGGCAACCATAAGTTTTTTCCAACCGTTGCATAAGATAATAAAATCCTGCCGAAACTGACTTGGAACGAGAATGCGGCACTGGGGGCTGATGAAAAAATGTTCTCCACTCTAACGATATGGATTCTTAAGGTTTGTTAAAATTCCGGGAAATATCGATCGCCCGATCGATTCTGTTCTACTGGTACCTTATCTATGTTGACTGAGATTTTTCCGTTTCGATTCGGATTGGATGCTACGGCGATCGCTGGGGCGTGTTTGTGGTCCCTGGCTCTGTATTTGGGCTTGTCTGGGGTCAGCGAGTGGACCATCGAGCAACTCAATCGCTGGTTTAATTTTGCCGAGCGATCGCTCTATACCTCAGAAGAAGAATTTGAGCGCACTCGTCGCGCCCGAGAAGCACAAAATGCCTTCTATGCTTCCGTATTCAGTATCGTGCCTTTTCTATTAATCGGTAGCTTCTGCAATTGGGGGGTGCAACTAACTCTGGGCAAAAGTTGGGCGATTAGTGTGGGGATGATTGCCTGCGTGAGCTGTGGCGTTTATGAATTGGGCCGTCGCGATGGTCAGTCTCGCGAGTAATTTTCCCCAGATTCCAGGGGCGATGGCGATGGGAGAGGCGATCGCAGTCTCGCTCCTGGGGTCTGTGCAATTGATGCAACCGCTCCTTTTTCCGCGTCTTCTTTGCTTGCCCTCCCCCCACCGCGGCTTCCCCCAAGCAATCACACAGTCTGCGCGATCGCGACTACTATTCCCGCATTCTTGGGGTTCATACCGGATTTTTTTCCCTAAAAATCCGGACTGTGTTCGAAATCTAGGCATTCTGAATCTCGCCACACTCTGTCAGTTTTTTCGCAGGTTTCTGCGTCGGATATCCAGGGAATTGCCGTGGGATGGAAAGGTCGCTTTTTTGACAGCAAATCAAGGGACTTTTCCACCGTATATACTCCCCCAATCCCAGCACTCATTATCGCCAAAGTAAATGAGACGATGACTGCACTATTCCTCCAAGTCCACAAACCATGAAGGTTGCGATCCCCTTGCCGACGCTGGCGCGATCGCCGCTCTCGTCCTCCCAATAAAACAATATAAAACCCTGGTCGCGGAAATGGCACGCTCATGCGAATATCCACCGGATGACGATTCCATCCGCGTTTGCCAAATGCCCCTTTTAACGCCGTAAGTTGCTCATCGGTAAAGCTAGAGGCAATTTCTGGCGGAATGCTGGCTAAAAATTGCGCGATAAATGGATCTTTGCGTGGAGAGCGCTTCATTAACTGTTTTTGCATTATCAACTCTTTCCCCAAAATTAGATAATCTCCGACAATCTGTCTCGCGCAAATCCTCTTGCTAAAGTTAACTAGGGTTTGGCAAAATGAGCTGCGCGAGCTATCTAGTGCCTCGGTTTTGTATGAAGTTGATTGGACAAAAAAACCGGGTTTTTGGCTCTAATTTCTTATGGGAATTAATCTGATGTCAAAAACCCGGTTTCTAATCTAGAACCTGTTTCATGCACTTTTCTATTTTGCGTCGCTACAATCGAAAATACATCCGCCAAATCGCTGATTCAACCCTGCGCGGTTTCCACAGGTTTTCGGTTTCCAGTGTCCGTATTTTCCGGGACTCTGAAAAAATTGAGTAGAGTAGTAGAGTAAGGTGGGCATTGCTCTGGCTTCCTAGATACTCATCTGCAAGGCACGGGGCAATGCCCACCCGACAGCTTCCGTATCGCAATAAAAGCATTGCACATAAGTC
>NZ_JAYFEQ010000380.1:0-28112 GCF_055795085.1 Phormidium sp. CCY1219
GTTAGCGGTACAGTTTTTTTCACCGATAGGGCGCTGGTGGCCAAAAAACTATTCCGGTTAGCGGTACAGTTTTTTTCACTGATGGGGCGGGGCGCTGGGGGCGAAATAACTTTGGCGCTGTCGGTAAAGTTTTTTCCAGCTCTAAGAATTTAGGGTGAGAGATGCCCACTTTACATCAGCTAAAATAAACAATTAACCCCGGACGTAATAGGAGATTGAATTCATGTCTATGATGAGTGTGAAAGACTTAGAAACCGTGCAAAGCACCCTCTCCGAAGCGGGTTTAGCCTATCAATTAGAATTGAAAGAGGGGAAAATACAGATTGTGGGACCGTCAGATATTGTTTCCAGCGAAATAGGTGGTATTTTCAGCCGACTGCTTGGTAATTGGGTTTACCCGGGCCGTTTGGGGCGAGTATTTGATTCTGCCGGGGGTTTTATTGTCAGCGATCGCAATCTAACCGCCCCGGATGTTTCCTTTGTGCGCGCCTCTCGCCTGAAGCAAAGCGTGCGTTATTTTGCCGAATTAGTTCCCGATTTGGTAGTCGAAATCAAATCCCAAAACGACCGAATTGCTGCTTTAAAACAGAAAATAGAGAATTTCCTCGAATTAGGAGCGCAGGTGGGTATTCTTATCGACCCAGACGAATTAACCGTGACGGTTTATCGCGCCAGTGGGGAACCGATAGTGTTGGGAGAGGAAGATATTTTAACGGTTGCAGAATTGTTTCCCGGGTGGGAATTACCCATCCGAGAAATTTGGACGCCGGTGTTTGATGATGAACAAGAATAAAATTGGGAATTGGAGGTTTAAATGTAGGGTGTGTACTGCCCACCGTAGGGTGATTGCTTGATAAGCAAGGTGGTGAATTACCATTCTCCGGAGGAGGATTTTTCAAGAGACGGTGGGCGGTACCCACCTACATTTGCGGGAGAGAATCAACCCTGGGCGATCGCAGTTTCTGGGAGTGCGCCTTGCATTTTACGCAACCCCTCGATTAAAAATTCCAACTGATGGTCGGCGCGCCAAACGCCCAACCCACGAACCGTAACTTTTCCGGGAGTATAGACAAATTTTTCCTGCAAATTCGCGGGTAAATTTTGCTTGAGCAAATTCCATGCGGGTTCTTCCATTGGGGTTTCGAGAACCACATGTTGTTGTCCTTCCGGTTTAATCCGAGAAAAGCCTAATTTTTTGGCAATTTGCTTCAGTTCCATAATCCGGATCAGTTGTTTAGCGGGAGGGGGAAGCGGACCGTAACGATCGCGCCAATCGGCTTCGATTTCCGCCAATTCTGCCCGAGAAAGCGCCGACGCCACGGAACGATAAGCACTCATCTTCTGGTCTAAATCCGGGATATAATCCGCTGGGACAAAAGCCGTTAGATGTAAATCCACTTGAGTTTCGTCTACCTGGGGAATTTCTTGACCGCGAATTTCGCGAATCGATTCTTCCAGCATTTCCATATACAAATCAAACCCGATCGCATCCATTTGGCCCGACTGTTCCGCCCCCAACAAATTCCCCACGCCGCGAATTTCCATATCGCGCATTGCCAACTGATAACCCGACCCCAACTGGGTAAACTCCTTAATCGCCCGCAAGCGTTTTTGCGCCTCATCGGTCAAGGTACCATTCGGGGGATAAAACAACCAAGCATGAGCTTGAATCCCCGCCCGTCCGACGCGACCGCGAAGTTGATATAATTGTCCCAACCCGAAACGGTGAGCATCTTCGATCACAATCGTATTCACCCGAGGAATATCCAAACCGGATTCGATAATCGTGGTACAGACCAGGATATCTGCTTCCCCCGCACTAAAAGCGATAGTAATCGCTTCGAGTTCCGAGGGTTCCATTTGCCCGTGAGCGATCGCAATCCGGGCGTTAGGCACCATTTCGCGCAGTTTCCCGGCAATTTCCTCAATCCCTTCTACGCGCGCAACCACATAAAACACCTGTCCGCCGCGATCGAGTTCTTGGCGAATTGCGGTGCGCGCCGCTTCCCAATCGCGAGGCGCTAAGTGGGTTTGAATTGGACGCCGGGAGGGCGGGGGGGTAGTAATCAAACTCATCTCGCGAATACCAGATAGGGACATGTATAGAGTCCGAGGAATGGGCGTCGCCGTCAAAGTCAGCACATCCACCTGAGTTTTCAGCGCTTTAATTTTTTCCTTTTGATTCACGCCAAAGCGCTGTTCTTCATCCACCACCAGCAATCCCAACTCGCGGAATTTTACGGTTTTTCCTAACAGGGCGTGAGTCCCTACTACCACATCTAATTCCCCAGTAGCGAGGCGTTTTTTAATTTCGCGTCGTTCTTGTTGCGTGCGGAAGCGATTGAGCAATCCCACTTCAATCGGATAGGGAGCAAACCGTTCTTTAATCGTGTGGTAATGCTGCTGGGTTAAAATCGTGGTTGGCGCTAACATCGCCACTTGTTTGCCGGCAGTAATAGCTTTAAAAATAGCGCGAATTGCCACTTCCGTTTTGCCAAATCCCACATCGCCACACACCAGACGATCCATCGGGCGATCGCTTTCCATATCCCGCTTAATATCTTGCGTCGCCTTTAACTGATCCGGCGTCGGTTGATAAGGGAAAGACTCCTCCATTTCTTCTTGCCAAGGCATATCCGCCGGATAGACAAACCCCTGCTGTTTCGAGCGTTTCGCATACAGTTCGAGTAAATCCACCGCCAGTTTTTTCACTGACTTGCGGACTTTATTCTTGGTTTTTTCCCAAGTTTTGCCCGTGAGTTTGTTCAGTTGGGGCTTTTTCCCGCCGGTGGTGCGGAAGCGCGAGAGAGAATCCAGTTGATCCACCGGCACGCGCAAAATTCCATCAGAATATTTTACTACTAAATATTCGCGGTTTTGCAGTTTTTCCAACTTGGTAAATCTGCCGATACCGTGATTGCGGTGAACCACATAATCTCCCGGACGCAGTTTATTCGGATCCACCTGTTTCGACACTGCGCGGCGACGCTTGCGAACGTAGGTGGGAGTGGCGAGAGAGTGCTGCCCGTAAAATTCGCGATCGGTGATAATTGCAATCCGAAATACCGGAATAATAAAGCCTTCGAGTTCGGCTAATCCGCTGTATTTAAGCGCCACGGGGACATGCTGAATTTGCAACTTTTCGATCGCCCGATAATCGCGCGGATTGGGAATGTATTGAGCGGGGCAATCATGTTCTTGCAGCAGAGAAACTGACCGACTCGGTTGTGCGGAAATGAGAAACTGAGTCAATCCGCGATCGCGTTGTGCGCGCAGCAGTTGGGCCAGTTTGGCGAACTGATGCGCCATCACTGGTACCGGACGACTATCCAAATTAAACACCGCCGGATTTGCCAGAGAGGAATCGGGGAAAGTGGATTTCAACCCGTCTAATACTCCCTCGATGCCTTGATGGGTATCGCTAGCAAGTTCGGATAAATAAAGCGTATCGAACTGGGTAGCGGTAGCGAGACATTGGGTAAAACTGCGGTGAATAAGGGGTAGTTGGGGGGAATCCGAGGGGAGAGTGGAATAATGAACCTCCACATGTTCTACCCAGCGATCGCCATGTCCCGCACAGCGATCGGGTTCGTCAATGGCAATTAGGGTATCTGGGGACAAGAAATCCAGTAACGAGGCGGGACGATCGAATGCCACGCCGAGGAAGCGATGAAGCGATCGCGGTTCTAAGTCTTGAGTTTGTTCCGCATCCGGGTCTAATCCCCACTGTTGTTCTACCAATGCTTCCGGTAAATTCCCCAAAATAATCGGACTGAAGCTAGTAGGCGTGAGAACCAAGCGCTCGATGTTATCTAAAGAACGCTGGGTCGCCGGATCGAACTCGCGCATTTGTTCCAGTTCGTCGCCAAACCAGTCTAACCGCACGGGTAATTGTGCCGCCACGGGGAACACATCCACGATATCGCCACGCCGACTCCATTGCCCTTCGGTTTCCACCAGGGAGACGCGATCGTATCCCATCCGCGCCAATTGTTCGTCCAGGGTTTTCGAGTTCCAACTCATCCCCGGGGTGAGGGTAACGCAGTAGGGTTGAAATACTGCCGGTGGTGGGAGATGGGGTTGCAGCGCTCTTTCTGTGGCGACAATAGCGAGATTCTGTTCCCCTTGCACCAAATCGGCGAGCACCTGCATTTGACCCCAAATGGTTTCCGCTTCTGGGTCGAAGGATTCGTAGGGAGATGCTTCCGAGGTAGGGTAAAAATGCACCGTCTGCCAACCCATTGTTTCCAGTTGCGCCGCCCAGCGACCCGCTTCTTCTAGAGTTGCTGTGACTACAAATAGGTTACGCTGTTGTGTCTCAGTGAGGGTAGATGCGATTAATCCCTTGGGGAAGCGCCCGATGCCATTAAGCTGAATGCAATGGTGTCGATCCAGTTTGGATAAGAGTTCGTGGGTGAGCTGCGATCGCCCGAGTGTCCGAATAACTGAAGAAAAGGCCATTGGTTGTCGAAACCGCTAAATCTTTCTATTGTGCAACATATCAGGATGTGGACCTAATTTTATTTTAGAGGAAGCCCGCGAACTCAGATGAACTCAGATGAGCGGGGAAGCTTGCAAATCTAACGAAATCCTCAATTCTGACGTTGGCTTACCCCTGACCCGCAAAACATGCTACCGTCTCTAATATCGCCACGGTTGGACTTCAAGGAGCCAGGGGGGATAATCGGATGAGAATTGGGGCGATCGCGTTATTTGCCGAAATCTTGGGCAATTTCAACACATGAGTTCTGTTAGCTTTGAAATTTTAGTCATTCTCCTGTTGATTCTCGCCAATGGACTATTTGCCATGTCCGAAATTGCTATTGTTTCGGCGCGCAAGGCCCGCCTCCAACAATGGGCGAATCAAGGGAATCTCAAGGCTCAGGTGGCCCTCGAACTTGCCAATGCGCCGAATCGATTTTTATCCACGGTCCAGGTGGGAATTACCTTGGTGGGCATTTTTGCCGGTGCCTTTGGCGGGGCGACGTTGGCGGAAAAACTGAGCCTACAGTTGCAACAGTTTCCGGCGATCTCGCCTTACAGTGGGGCGATCGCTTTATTGCTCGTCGTCGTTACCATTACCTATCTCTCCCTCATCCTCGGGGAACTGGTCCCTAAACGTCTCGGATTGAATAATCCCGAACGCATCGCCGCCCGGGTTGCAGTTCCCATGCGGATGCTATCGAGTATTGGCGCACCAGTGATCCATCTGTTGAGCGCTTCCACGGAGTTGGTGCTGCGGATTCTGGGCGCTCAACCCTCCGAAGACCCCCAAGTCACTGAAGAAGAAATCAAGCTGTTGCTCGAACAAGGCACCGAAGCAGGTACCTTCCAGGAAGAAGAACAAGCAATGGTTGAGCGCGTTTTGCGCCTCGACGAACGCCGCGTCAGTTCCCTGATGACCCCACGCCCGGATGTGGTGTGGTTAAATTTGGACAGTTCCGCTGACGAAAACCGCCATAAAATTATCAACAGCACCCACACCCGCTTTCCTGTGTGTCAAAATGTCCTGGATAATGTCCTCGGCGTCGCCCAGGTGAACGATTTGTTGTCCAGCAGTTTGTGCGGGGAACCCCTGGATTTGACCGCCTCCCTCCGCCAACCTCTGTTCGTCCCGGAAAATACTAAGGCCCTGAAAGTTTTGGAGTTATTCAAACAAAGCGGCACTCATATTGCTTTAGCTGTGGATGAATATGGAGTGATTCAGGGTTTGGTGACGCTTAACGATATTTTAGAGGCGATCGTCGGCGATCTTCCCTCGGTAAACCAACCCGAAGATGCCCAAGCAGTTCAGCGCGAGGATGGATCCTGGTTATTGGATGGCATGGTCTCTGTAGAAAAATTTCGCCAACTGTTCGATCTGCCAGAATTACCCGGCGAACAACGCGGGAACTATCATACCCTGGGCGGATTCGTGATTACTCATCTCGGTCGCATCCCTACCGCCGCTGACCATTTTGAATGGAATAGTTTGCGCTTCGAAGTGATGGATATGGATGGCAATCGGGTCGATAAAATATTGGTGACGCCGATAGTCTTTCCTCATTCTGACCTTCTCCCTCGCGAAGACTAAACCCCGATTAAGGTAATATTATATTCGCCGCCCGAGTGTCCCCGTTTGGCTGACATCTTATCTGCCACCCGCCACCGATGTTATTTTAACTGATTCCAAAGGAGCGATCGTGCCTAAAATTCCCCCTGCTTTGCAAAAAAAAGCCTCCAAAATCTTCCTGTTTGCCTTTTTATGGGGCATTGTCCCCTTATTGAGTGTGGAAATCTTAATGATAGTGCTCGAACCTTATTTGTTTAAGGGGTTCTTTCAATATGACCCGGATATTGGATTTCGCGTCAGAGCACATACCAATGGTTCCAATCAATTCGGTTTTAACGATAAAGATTATCCGTTAGAAAAACCTTCCGGAATTACCCGTATATTAGTTCTCGGCGATTCCTTTGGATGGGTGGGCGGGTTAGGCGAAAACTACACCACCCTCATGGATGGACATTTTACCCGAAAGTGGGGCGAAAATAAAGTAGAAGTTATTAATGCCGGCTATCCGATGACTCATACTGGGGAACAGTTAAAAATCCTGGAAAAATACGGACTGCAATATCAGCCGGATATTGTGGTTTTGGGATTTTTTGTCGGCAACGATTTTTTTGATGCCGACCCGAAGCGCAAAAGAATTGTGGTCAACGATATTTATTTTGATATTAAAAAGAATGAGGAATTGAAAATTTTAGGATATCCGATTATTCCCCAGTGGCGATTGTTGTTATTAATCCAGCAAAAATATAAAGTCTTCCAGGAACAAATGAAGGCGGCGAAGTCGGTATCGGCAAATCCCCTGATGCCCGCCGCGATCGCCGCCACACCCGTACCAACTCCACCGCCATCTACTCCCGATGCTTATTACCCTCCCGGAGTTGCCGAAGAAACCTATTTGAACGTGGAAAGCCAAATGTTAAGTTTTTACAATCGAAACTTACATGCAGAAGATGAGTTCAAAAAGGAAATTAATTTCGTGTTTGAAAGTATCGACGCAATGGCAGAGTTACTCGAATCAAAAACTATAAAGTTTATCGTTGCTATTTATCCAGCAGCTTTTCAAGTAGATGAAAACTTGGCTAAAAAACTCTTTGAATATAACGACTTAAACCGCGACGACTACGATTTATTGCTAGCGCAAAAAATATTAAAAGAGTATCTCGACAAAAAAGGTATTCCTTATATCGATTTGCTGGATGAATTTAAAGTAGAGCAAAAAACCCAACCGCTTTATATCAAAAACGATACTCATTGGAATCGCGCGGGAAATCAACTCGCCGCCGAGATTCTATTTAAAAATCTCGTCCCCGTTGTCGAAAAAGAAGCGGGGTTGTAGTCGGTAAAATTGAAGCAATTTGCAATCTGCTAACAATTTTTTAACCCTTTAAAACCACCGCCTGTAGGAAAAAACTTCCCTTTTTTATAGGCAATTTTTTCCTCATTTGCTTTGTGAAAACTACTATATTTTTTAGGTTTTCAAGGCATAAAGCACAGGAAATTACCTTGGGCATAAATTTTTCCCAAACGGTAGATTACGCGCATATTTTGACGCTTTCGGGATGCCTTTTCTTGAGAAATAGAGGCGGAAAAAACAAACCCAGAGACGCAGGGGAGTGCATCTCTGGGATACCGGAGTAGAATGACAGCCTTTAGACTAGAATAAGGTATAAATAAACGGTGCGATCGCCGATGCTTGAGTCAGTACAATTACCGCTCCCAACAACACCAACGTAATAATCAAAGGGGCCATCCAATATTTTTTTCTCTCCCGCAAAAACCCCCACAAATCCTTTAAAAAATCCCAAGTTGCCTCAAACATTAGAACGGTTTCTCCATGCTTTCTCGACTTCTAACGGTACTCGGTACCCGATAGCTTTCCATGTGATGGTCTAACTTTCGCGCCATCGGATCTTTTTTAAAAGCCCACCGCATTATCGCACCCATCGGCATCATTAACGCATAAAAAACAATGCCCAGCAAAATGCGCGTATTAATTGCCCCGAGGACCAGTCCAAATCTCATCCAAACTTTATAAATCGGATCGAGCGTCATCGGGGCAACTAACGCCCACCCCCACAACACCGCCGCCACAATCCAGGGCCAAATGGGCCAACCGTGACTGCGAATCCAGGGAATCAATATCCCAAACAACAGGGCAAAAATTGCCCCCGTCACCAGTCCAAATTCGCGCAGTCCTTTTTTATCCAGTTTGGGGATAGAATGGTTCATGGTTCGTTTTTCGCCAGGACTAAGATTGTATGTCAAAACGCATTATACTGTAGGGACAGGGGAGTGCCCTGTCCGGGGAAAGCATAGACTTGGGAAAGGCGCTAACAAGCTAGCAACAATTCCCCGTTAATCTAACTCGAATTCTTGCTGCCAAGATTTATCTTTTTTCCAGGGAATCTGTTCCGTTTTCGCCAGCAAGAAATTCTCGATAACCAGATAATCCATTTCGGTTCGCATAAAGCAGCGATAGGCATCTTCCGGGGTGCAGACAATCGGTTCGCCGCGCACGTTAAACGAAGTATTGACCAGAACCGCACAGCCGGTTTTTGCTGCAAACTGACGGATTAATTCATAGTAGCGGGGATTGGTTTCGCGGTGAACGGTTTGGATGCGGGCGGAGTAGTCCACATGAGTGACTGCCGGAATTTGCGATCGCGGCACATTTAACTTCTCAATCCCAAACAATTGCTGTTGTTCTGCCGTCATCGGGATTCGCAGATTTTCCTTTATCGATGCCACCAACAACATATAAGGACTTGCCGAGTCGATTTCAAAATAATCCGAAACGCGATCGCTCAACACCGACGGCGCAAACGGACGAAACGACTCGCGATATTTAATCTTCAAATTCATCACCGACTGCATTTTCGCACTGCGCGGATCGCCGATAATCGATCGCCCCCCCAACGCCCGAGGGCCAAATTCCATCCGCCCTTGAAACCATCCCACCACATGTTCTGCGGCCAAAATCTCCGCCACCTTCGGCATCAATTCCGCATCAGACAACCGATAATAGCGCGCCTGTAGCGCATCCAAATACTGCATAATTTCCGTATCCCCAAACTGCGGTCCGAGATACGCCCCTTTCATGCTATCGCGTACCGTCAATCGGCTGGGTTTTTCATTCACCACCACCGCATTTGTCCCTTCCACCTGCTGTAGGGCGGCCAAATTTTCTCCGGCTGCGCGAGACTCCCGACTCACCACCCGGGGTTGTTCGCAATACTGATACCATACCGCCAACGCCGCCCCCAAGGCCCCGCCTGCGTCCCCTGCTGCCGGCTGAATCCAGATATCCTGAAATCCCGCTTCGCGCAAAATGCGGCCATTGGCGACGCAATTGAGGGCGACTCCTCCCGCCAAACAGAGATACTCGGCATTTAACTCTTTTTTTACTGTCTTCGCCAGACGCAGGACCACTTCCTCGGTGACGTACTGAATCGAACTGGCGATATCCATTTCGCGCTGAGTCAGTTTGCTTTCCGGTTTGCGCGGCGGTCCGCCAAACAGGCGATCGAACTTGCGATTGGTCATGGTTAAGCCGGTGGCGTAGTTGAAATAGTCCATATTCAACCGGAAAGTGCCATCATCTCGCAGGTCGATCAAATGAGTGAGGATTTTATCTATATATCGCGGTTCTCCATAAGGGGCTAACCCCATCAATTTATATTCTCCCGAATTGACTTTAAATCCTGTATAATAGGTAAAGGCGGAATAAAGCAGGCCCAAGGAGTGGGGAAAATCGATTTCCCATTGCGGGGTGAGTTGGTTGTCTTCCCCCCACCAGACGGAAGAGGTAGCCCATTCGCCGACGCCATCGAGACACATGACGGCAGCGCGGGGGAAAGGACTGGGGAAAAAGGCACTGGCGGCGTGAGATTGGTGGTGTTCGGTAAAGAGTAATTTCGGCAACTCGGCGGTTTTGCACTCGGCGAGGAAGGCGAGTTCTTGTTTGAGGATGGTTTTGAGATAGAGTTTTTCTTTCAGCCAAATGGGCATGGCGGCGATAAACGAACGAAATCCTCTAGGGGTGTAGGATAAGTAGGTTTCCAGCAGTCGCTCGAATTTGATTAAAGGTTTGTCGTAAAATACGATCGCGTCGAGTTGGCGCAAGGTAAGGTGGGCTTCTCGCAGGCAATAGGCGATCGCATGGGCGGGAAATCGAGCATCGTGCTTTTTGCGGGAAAACCGCTCTTCCTGTGCGGCGGCGATAATCTCGCCATCCATCACTAAAGCGGCGGCACTGTCGTGATAATACGCGGAAATACCGAGGATGTTCATCTCGCTTATATTGTGCAATGATGGGGTCTATCGAAGGAGTATTGCTTTGGAATAGATATTACATGCTTTTCATCTTTTGCGGGGGAATCCGGAATTGTTAAGGGTGAGGGGCGATTTCCGCCATGCCTTAAAAGCGCCGCCCGTTGAAAAAGGCTTCTAGGAGTGTTTGCCATAGGGAATTGCGTTGGAAGCGCTGTTGTTGCCATAGTTGGGCGGTTTGGGCGATAATTTCAGACCGACTGGGGCAGATGGGGGAGAGGGAGGCGATCGCCTGAATCTTGGTTTTGGTTTGGATAGCGAGGGCAAAGGGATGAATTAATTCCCTGGCGTGGGATCCGACGAGATGGGCACCGAGAAGTTCGCCGTTGCGACGCACGACCAGTTTGCACAAGCCGATGATTTCTCCGTGTAATTGGGCGGATAGAGTGTTTTTTGGATATTGTCGCAAGATGATTACGTCTGGATAGCGGCGTTTGGCTTGCGCTTCAGTGAAGCCGACGCGGGCGAGGGGGGGCAAGGTATTGAAGGACCAGGGAATGCCACGATAATCCACGGTGCGAGTCGGCCAAAATAGGGCATTTTTTACGGCGATTTGGGCTTCGTATTCGGCAATGTTGAGCAGGGGATAGCCGCCGGCGAGGTTGCCACAGGCGTAAATGTTCCGATTGGTGGTTTGCAGTTTTGGGTTAACCTGCACCCTTTTGCCCAGGGAAGTGGGGCGAAATTTTACGCCCAGGGTTTCGAGGTTTAAGGAGTCGATTTGGGAGTGGAAACCACAGGCGATGAAGAGTTTGTCCCCGGCGATCGCTTTATCTCCCGCTTGCACCCACTTTTGTCCTTCCAGAGGTTTGACTTGGGTAACGGGGCTGTTGGTGATGACCCGCACTCCTTGGGTTTCCAGTTGCGCTTGGATGAGTTGTGCCACTTCCGGGTCTTCTTCGGGTAAAATGCTGGATGTGGGAACAATTAGGGTAACGCGGATGCCCAGTCGGAGTAAGATTTGGGTTAGTTCGATGGCACTGGGGTCGCTGCCGATCGCGATCGCGGTTTGGGGGAGGGCGTTGTCCGTGAGCTGAGGGAGGGTTTCCCAGGTTAGATATCCGGTGCGGTGTAATCCGGGAATGTCGGGAATAGCCGATCGCGACCCCACTGCCAGCAAATATCGGCGAGCAATCAAGCGGCGGGTATTGACATTAAAGGTAAGTTGTGGTAAGGGAGTAAATTGGCCCATACCGGCGATCGCATCGATGCCGAGGGAAGCAAGGACGGCGGGAGAATGGGTGGCGGCGAGAGTGTCCCGGACGCCGTTTGCCCAGGTTAGGGCAGCCGCCAGGGAGGGTGGGTTGGCGGAAATCGGTTGCGCGTCGAAGGCGGGCGGGAGCAAGGATGAGGGAGGGAGGTCTCCGGGGAGCGCTTCGTCAGCGGGATAGACGAAAGCGACTCTGGCGTTTAGGTTGGCGGCGGCGATCGCGGCAGAAATCCCGGCCCGGGTGCCGCCAATCACCACCAAATCGTAATCAAAACTCACGGTTTATTGGGTTGAGGTGGTGTTGGTGGGGGTAAATGGTCAGGGGATGATGACAAAACATCGGCGAGGGCATCGCACAGACGTTGGTTGTCTTCGGGTAAGCGAATGGCGATGCGGAAGAAGCGATCGCCGAGTTCGGGAAAGCTGAGACAGTCGCGGATTAGGATGCGGTGGCGTTTGAGTAAGTGCTGTTGCAGTTGAGAAACGCTGAAGTCGCAATGGACGAGTAAGAAGTTGGCGGCGCTGGGAAAGGGGCGCAAGCCGGGGAGTTGTGCCAGGGTGGCGAACAGTTGCGATCGCGCCGGGGGCAGCCACGCCCAGGTTTGTTGTTGGAAGTCGGTATCGCGGATGGCGGCGGCACCGGCGGCGGCGGCGAGGACGTTTACCGGCCAGGGGTCGCGCCATTGTTGCCAGCGTTGCAGGCGATCGGGGTGAGCGATCGCGTAGCCCAGGCGCAGGCCCGGGAGGCTGTAAAACTTGGTCAGCGATCGCAAAATTACCAGGTTGGTATGGTCTGGTACCAGATGGATTACGCTTTGTTGGTCTCCCGGTGGCAGAAAATCCATAAAGGCTTCATCCACTACTACTAAGGGAAATTCGGCTAAGTGGGGCGCGATCGCCTCGAGGGAAAAGAGTTGGCCGGTGGGATTGTGCGGGTTATTGAGCAATAATCCGCATTCGGCGCGTGGGGGGTGGGTGGATTGGGGCGAGAGGGGTAAGGGTTGCCCGGGTGGGTTGGGAACGGTGAGGTCTAAGGGGCAGGCGATCGCCTGAGCATTCACTGCCCGCAGACAGCGTTGATAGTCGCCGAAAGCGGGCGTAATTAGGAAGGTCCCGGACAGGGTGGATAAATCCCACCCAGCCCAAGTGAGTAACTCCGCCGCGCCGTTACCGGGCAGGATCCATTCTGGCGGCAGATCGTGCGCTGCTCCCAAAACCGAGCGCAACTGCTGATAGTTGGGGTCGGGGTAGCTTCGCAGATCGTTGAGATGGGATTGAATGGCCGTTAAGCCCGATGGGGGAGGCCCCAACGGACTGATACTGGCCGAAAAATCCAGGATTGCCGAGGGGGGACAGCCGACGATTGCGGCTGCCCACGTTAAATTTCCCCCATGCTGCGGTTGGTTCACGGCGCGAGTTCGGTGGAACTCCTTATTTAGGAGCCACCTGTTCCTTAAAGAACTTGCCCGCCGAGAAGGCAGGGACCTTAGTTGCCGGAATTTCCATTTTGTCGCCGGTTTTCGGGTTGCGTCCTTCGCGGGCTTTGCGCTCGCGAGCTTCAAAGGAGCCAAAGCCCACTAGGGTGACTTTATCCCCAGAGGCAACGGCTTCGATGATGGTGTCCAATGCTGCGGTTAGCACGGCATCGGCTTGTTTTTTGGTTACGTTCGCGGTTTCTGCGATCGCGTCTACTAATTCACCTTTGTTCATTTTGAGACTCCTGATAGAGTTTCAACTGTCTACAAATTGGATCCTTTTACCCTCGATTTCGAGGCCCAGATCCAACCCAATTGGGGGGAGGGGCGCGATTAAATCGCTGAAACTCCCACCGATTGGTATTTTCACTGCATCATTCTAATCTCTGCAAGCCCGTTATGGATCGGTGAAACCTTTAATTTATATAGATTTGAGGATTTTTTTCGTTTTCGTTCAGATTTCCCCTCGATGGATCCACGGAGCTTTTTCGGAAATTTATGTTTACAAATGTAGCAACTTGACACTGTTTGTAGTCCTTGTCCTCAGCAAAAAACCCCTGTTTGAAACTCTACAGGGGTTTTGTTGGCGTAGGAATTTCACCTGGAATAAGGCCGATAATGGATCCAGATTTAGGAAATTGAATGAGGCGATCGCGCAAGCGGAGATTACTGAGCTTGATTTAACATTTGTTGCGCGTCTCGACCAGGAACGTAGCCACTATAGCCAAAATTCGAGCGATCGGTATCGTCGAGAATCTGAGGTGTCAGCAGCACGATCACTTCTGCCCGTTGGTTCGCCTTATTCGTGCTTCTAAATAAGGAACCAATTAACGGCAGATCGCCTAAAATCGGCACCTTACTTACCGTCACCCGGTCTTGATCCTGGATAATGCCCGAGACGATTAAGGTCTGACCGTCGCGCAGGCGAAGCTGTCCCGAGTTGAGCGATCGCTCCTGAACCAGAGTCACGAATCCGCCCAAACCGGTTTCCTCTTGACCGATGGGCGAACTGACCACCGGATTTAACGTCAGGGTCACAAAACCATTGTCATCGATTTTATTCACTTCCAGATTCAGGGTTAAACCCACAGGTCTTAACACCGGTTCTCTGGTTTCTCTTTGCCCTGAGGGGGTGTCCGTAAACGTCACATCCACCCGTTCGAGAACCTCTTGGGTAAGCTGTACGCTAGCTGCCTGGTTTTCTTGCACCACCAAAGTCGGATCGGTGAGAATCTTGGCATTGCGACTTTGAATCTGAGCCTGTAATTGCGCCAGAAACTTCCGAGGATATTGGAACAGGGTGGGCAGACTAAAGGTCGCCTCACCCGCCGTGACGATGCCGGTATCCGGATCCACCTCAAAGACTTCATACTCTGCAACCCTTGGATTAAGCGGGTTTCCGCTCACCGGGGGCAGGGGACGCAAAAACAGTGCCCCGCCTCGGGTGCCGGTGAGGGGCACTTGAATCAAATTCTGGCGATCGAATTGAACGTCTCCCTCAATCGGATTGGTAATTACTGGGGGCACCAACAACCCGCCGGTCACCGTGGCGCGATTCGCCGGGGTGAAATCCCCAAAGTTCACCGCCGCCGCGCCATTATCGTTGACAAAGAAACTGTCATTAATTCCAAACGAAAAGCTCGTGCCGAAATCGTCCGTGTTGCTGAGATTGACGTCAATAATCTTCACATTGACCGCTACTTGGCGTTTGCGAACATCGAGCTGAGCCAAATAGGCACTGGCGAGTTCTACTTTATCCGGCGGACCGACCAAGGTAATGGAATTGGTGCGCTGATCCCCAGAGACTAACAGCCCTTTTAAGGGCAAGGGAGCAATGCCTTCATACGGCTCCTCTTGAGTATCCGGTGCAATTAATTCCACCGTGGTGGTGGTATTGGTAAAGGATTGAGCCGTTGCGCCTTCGCCAGTGACCACGGTTTGGGTAGTGGTTCGCACTTCATTGCGCTCTGCCCCTTGGGACACCAGGAAGTTCAACGTCTGTACGATATCCAGTTGATTGAGGCGCAGAGTGCGTGTGACAACATTGCGAGCCACATCGGGCAGTCGCGTGCCCACAAAAATCGTGTTTCCTTGGCGGTTGGCTTCTAAGCCACTCAGGCGCAGAATATAGTTAAAAACGTCTTGAACCGGTTCGTTTTCAATATCGAGGGAAATCTCGAGTTCTTCCTCGCCTTCATCTGCTTGCTGGTCATCGGTGGGCTGACCGCTGGCATAGGCTAGGTTCAGTCCGGCGGCGCGTGCTAGCAGCGCCAACACATCGCGCACCGGGGCATCGCGCAAGACCAACCGGGGAATAACTTCGGTGGTTTCGAGATTGATGGCCGTTCCGTTGGTATTAATATTGGAAACGGCAATATCCCCCACTGGGGGTGCCACGGCTCGCGGTAAGAATGGTGGGGCTTGGTTGGGTCTGACAATCGGAGCGGGTGCGCCGTCGATGCTGACTTGCGGATTGGGCACCATCACGTCTGACTGTTGCGCCGTGGGGCTGCTGGGGGGCGCTGGGGGGGTATTTGCTTGCCCGATCGCCGGTGGTGGTGCGGGAGGAACGGCGGGCGTTCTTCCCTCGTCGGGGGCGGTGGCTACGCCCCCGGCTCCGGACACATAAGTGAGGCTGATGCCGTTAGCGGCGGCTTGGTTGATTTGCACCTCGGGGGCGCTACCGTTCCCGCTGACGATCACCCGGATGCTATTGGCATCTAATGGGGTAACGACGACCGAAGCAATTCCGGGTGCGGGGTTATTTTGGCGGAAGCTTTGACCGTCGGGTAAGCGCAGTTGGGTGTTGACGATATCGGCCACCACATCGGTGCCGCGATTGACGGTAAAGACTTGGGGGCGATCGCCCCCGTTGGTTTCTAGCAAGACCTGAATGCCAGCACCACTGGCATTCACGTTCACTCCCGTAACTTGAGTCGCCGCTGCCCATACCGGTGCTGCTGCCACGATCGCGATGGCACTGGCCCGGAATAGGCAACTGAGTGCGTAACGCTGTTTCACCGTTCCTCCTCCCTGTACTCAATTCAAGTCCGAACGAACTGTTTCTCCACTCTACTCCCTCAGCATCCAAAAATGCTGCGGGACGAGTTTCGCCTACCTACTTATAGCGGTTTTTCTCTGCTGCGGCGATGGGTTATTGCCCTTCTTGTTCTCCTTCCTCCTCTGGGGGCGGGGGTGGGGCCGCAAGCTGTTTTAACTGCTCTGGGGGTAAGGGCATCACGGCGATCAGGTTAAAGCTGGTGTTGAGGGTGGGGTTGGCGCGATCGCTAATTTTCCCCTCTGGCGTGACAAAAATCTTCTGACTGTCGCGATCGAGTTCGGCGCTGAATTCGCCCACCATCACCATTTGCTGCAACCGTTCCAGTTGGCGCAAGCTCTGCTGGGTCTCCTGATAGTTCCCCTGCAACTCGATTTCAAAGGTTTGCCCTTTCACCGCTTCGGAGAGCTTCAATCCGGCAGGGGAAGTGCCTCCGGCGGCGTTTTCTCCCTCCTGCGGTTGCTGCGCTGCTGCGCCTGCTTGTGCCTCAGCCGAAAAAATCCACTCGTTATCGGGTTCTTCTATCGGTTGAAATAACTCGAGATTCGCTCCACTTTGCTTGGCGATTTTGTTCACATCTAGCAGCAAGGTTTCCAAGGTTGCCCCTTGTGCAAACAGCCCCAAAACATTTTCTTTTTGCTGTTCTACCTGAGCCAGTTGTGCTTTGGCTTCGTCGAGCTTGCTGATGCGGGTTCTTTTTTGGATAATCTCTGCTTCTTTTTGGGCAATCTCTGTTTCGAGCCGATCGCGTTCTTGCAAGGCGGGCAATAGCAGTTGCCAGCCTACTGCCCCGGCGATCGCCACTCCCACCACCGCCACCAGTATTCCTTGGATCTGCGGGGTGATGACAAAGTTGCCAATTTTATAACTCCCGGGAGGTGGTGGTGCAGCCTCCTGCTCTTCCTCCATTGGGATAAATTCTTCACTGACTGTCATGGTTTAATTACCCCCTGTTGTTCCAGTGCATTGATTCGAGTTGTCAGTCCCTCAGCTTGCGTGCGTTTGAGATCGGCGAGGATTTCAGCGGCATTCACATTGCTAACGGTTGTCTCAATCGTGTATTCCACGACTTTGGGCAGTTGAAATTCTGTGGGGGGGCAGGTGGCACTCTGCTGGGCGAATTGAGGATCGCATTCGACAGCTATCGGATTATCTACCAACTGGGCGGTGATTAACTCGGTTTCGCTGTCTTTGAAGAAGGGCGATCGCTTCAGGGTCAGTACGAAGTCATTCACTTCGTCAAAGGAGCGCGCGTAGCCCTCAATCTCCATATTTTGCTGCACGATACTCCACGGCGAGGTGGGATCTACTGCGTCTGACTCGGCTTGTTCTATCTGATGGGTGAGGTTAGACAGTTGCACCCCTGCTGGCAAGCGATCGCGCAAGTCTTGCATCAAGGCGGACATCGGTTTGACCGAGGTATTGAAAATATTGGCAAAAAAGGTGGTCTGAGTCTGTAGCTGCTGGATTTGTGCTTCGATTTGTTGCACCTCTTGCTCTTTTGCTCCCAAACCTCCCAATTCGCTATCCACCGCTGCCAATTGGTCGCGCAATTTCGCGTTTTGCCCGTTGACCACGAACCAGGTTCCCATGACCCCACCCACGGCCAAAAATGCAACTACCACCCCGGCAATCAATGCCGTGGTCTGCTGCATCGGGGGCATCGCCGCACCACTGGCGGTAGGTTTTGGCGGCTTATAATCGGCGCGATCTTTGAGAAAATTAATTTCTAAACTATACATCTCATTTGGCCTCCCGCATGGCTAACCCCAGTACCACCCCCAATCCGGGGCGCTCCACTAGGGGAATTCTTTCTTCTTCCACTTCTAAAGACAAATTTTCCACTGGATCCACTACCGTACACAGCAAGCTTAAACGCTGATTGAAAAATTCATCTAATCCCCCGATCGCCGCACCTGGACCGGCCAGCATTACCTGGGAGACTTCTAATCCTTCGCTTTGATTCACGTAAAAATCAATCGAGCGCCGCAGTTCGTCCCCGAGTTCGGAAAACACTTTTACGATTGCCTCGGTCCCGGGGTTGCCTCCTCCCCCCATTGTACCCGACCCCGTACTCTCGGTGGGATTGGCAGGAATGGTCATCCCTTGCAACATGTCTGTATTTCTCGAGGGGGGTAAATTCATCGCTTGGGCGAGGGCACTTTGCACTTGCAATGTCCCGATCGGGATCGTGCGCGAAAACTGGGGAATCCCATCCACCACAATGGCAATCTCGGTGCTGTCAAACTGAATGTCGGTCAGCACGATGGCTTCTTCTGGCGGCAATTGTAGCAGTTGCTCGCGGATGGTCCGCAATAAGGCAAAACTGGAAATTTCCAGGATGTCAATCCCTAACCCGGCTTCCTGAAAGGTGCTGATATAGGTGTCGGTGACTTCTTTTCGCGTGGCAACGAGCAGCACTTGCACTTTTTCGATGCCATCTTCATCCATGAATTCTCCCAGTTTTTGATAGTCCACATCGGCTTCTTCTCTGGGAAATGGCAAGTACAGCCCCGCCTCCTGATTCATGTACTCGCGCATTTCGGCCTCGTTGAGTTCTTTGGGTACCGGAATAATCCGGATCACTCCTTCCCGGGCGGGAACCGCTGTGGCGACTCGCTTGCTTTTGATGTTGTTTTCCGCTAGCAAATCTTGAATCAAGAGCGCCATTTCTGGCGGATCGGCGATTAAACCTTCTTCCACGACCCCTTCGGGGACTTCTACGGTGGCATAGGTTTCTAATTCATATGTAGGCCCTTGAGGTTTGAGTTGCACTAAATTTAGCCTTTCGGGAGCAATCTCTAGCCCAAGTCCGTTGGAGCTTTTAGAAAGCAGACGTTTAAAAAAGTTAACCACGGCTTTATCCGAGTTTAATGAAAGGGTGAGGGATTCGGGGGGGAATGGAGGATTATTTCCTTCCTATAAGGCTATATTAGCAACAGTCCAATTTATTGGGTTGAGCTAAGGGACTTGGGAACTCTTCTCCCTAACCGGGGATCCCCATTCTGGTGACTTTAATCTCTGTGTCGATCGCAGGTCTGTGGCGCGATCGCATTGGTCCCGGGAAGGGGGATAATTTTCGATCGCAACTCCTGGCAATTGTTAGGGGAATGGCACGTTATGAGGCTGAAGATGAAAACTTGGAAACGGTTTGGATTGTTTGCGTTAATCGGATTGTTGCTCAGTTGGGCGATCGCTTGCACTCCGGGGTCGGAGTCTTCTTCGAGTTCCCAATCGGGAGTCCGCGAGGTGGAATTCTGGACGATGCAGCTACAGCCGCAGTTTACGGAGTATTTCAACGAGGCGATCGCTACGTTTGAATCCCAAAACCCCGATATCGAGATCCGCTGGGTGGATGTGCCTTGGTCGGCGATGGAAAGCAAAATTCTGGCGGCGGTTTCTGCCAATACTGCCCCGGATGTGGTCAATCTCAATCCCAATTTTGCTACCCTCCTGGCGAGTCGCAATGCTTGGCTGGACCTGGACGATCGAGTACCCCGGGAGATTCGCGATCGCTATCTCCCCAACATCTGGGACGCAAGCACTTTTAATGGCAAAAGCTTTGGCATCCCCTGGTACCTCACCACTCGCATCACGATTTACAACCAAGACCTCTTCCAGGAAGCGGGCATCCCTAACCCCCCAGAAACCTATGCGGAATTAGCCCAGGTGGCGCAGCAAATTCGCGATCGCACCGGCAAATATGCATTTTTCGTGACTTTTGTGCCGGGAGATTCGGCAGAAGTGCTCGAATCAATGGTGCAAATGGGCATGGAATTGGTGGATGCCGAAGGCAAAGCTGCCTTTAACACCCCAGAAGGCGAGGCGGCTTTTCAATATTGGGTGGATCTCTATCAGCAGGGTCTCTTGCCTCGGGAATCCCTCACCCAAGGCCACCGTCAAGCGGTACAGTTATATCAATCGGGTCAAATCGCCATGCTGGCTTCTGGTCCGCAGTTCTTCCAGACGATCGCCGCTAATGCCCCGGATATTGCCCGGGTCTCCGCCGCCGGCCCGCAAATTACCGGCCAAACCGGTCAGAAAACTGCTGCTGTGATGAATTTAATCATCCCGCGCAATACCGATGTGCCAGAAGCGGCGGTCAAGTTCGCGTTGTTTGTCACCAATGATGAAAATCAGTTGGCCTTTGCCCGCGAAGCGAATGTGTTGCCCTCCACGGTGAAGGCCCTAAAAGATAGTTATTTCCAACAATTGCCCCCAGATGCTTCCCCGGTGGATCGGGCGCGGATTATCAGCGCCGGTCAGATGAGTTCGGCTTCGGCGCTGATTCCGGCGATCGAGGATATCCAGCAGTTGCAAAAAATTATTTACGAAAATTTACAAGCCGCTATGCTCGATCGCAAGTCGGTCCGCGTTGCACTCGCCGATGCCGCACAGCAGTGGAATGCCCGCCATTAAGTGAGGTGAGTGGGGGAATTAAAATCGCGCCGAGGCAAAACTTGCCTCCGCCGACGCGGACTATTTTTTTCCCCATGATTCCCTCGAACATCATATCAGTTCAGTCGTCTTTAGACGACTTCAGCTCGAGGAGGCGGGGATTAAAATCCCCGTCTCTCCGGCAATTCTTGCCCTACGACTGTTGTATCCGGGCTAAAAAGTGCCCCAAGAGATAAAGCGACCCGCATAAAATTGGCAATTTGTCAAGGTCTTGAATCGCTTTTTCTAGGGCGAGGAATACATCGGCATAGCAGCGCACTTGTGCTAATTCCGGGCAAATGCTTTGCGCCAAGGTGGCCAGGTCTTCTGGGTCGGCGGAACTGCGATCGGGAACGGGAACTAAGTATAATCTATCCTGCGGTCGCAGCAGGGCTTTAAATATACCTTCGTGGTCTTTGGTAGACAGCATTCCCATCACCCAGGTGACGGGTTGGGTGGGGCTGACCTTTGCCACATAATCGCGCAGCACTTGGGCGGCGGCGGCATTGTGGGCACCATCGATCGCAAAGGAGCGATCGCGCCACTCGATCCACTGCAGGCGTCCGGGCCATTGGGTGTTCGCCATCCCCCTGGCGATCGCTGGGTCGGAAATCTGCCACCCCTGCTCTCGCAGAATTTGCAATGCGGCGATCGCTAGGGCACTATTATGCAACTGCACCGCTCCATGCAAGGGCAACGGATACTCAATCCCTTGATAGCTAACCCGAGGTAACGCGATCGGCATCCCCACCGCAGAACCCTTCGCCTCTCCTTCCCCTTTCGGGATGGCCGGTTCTGGAAAAATCGCCGGACATCCCAATTCGGCAATCCGCTTTTTCACCACCGACATCGCCTCTGGTGGCAATTGTCCGATAACCGCCGGACATCCGGGTTTGAGAATCCCCGCTTTTTCCCCGGCAATATCGCCTAAAGTCGGACCGAGGCGCTGCCAATGTTCCCAACTAATCGAGGTGATTATCGACACTAAGGGGCGATCGCAAGCATTCGTGGCATCCAGTCGCCCCCCGAGTCCTACTTCCATCACCGCCACATCTACCTGCTGCTGGGCAAAATACACCCACGCCGCCGCCGTCACTACCTCAAATAAGGTCGGCGAGGGCGCATCGGGGGCGATCGCCCTTTTAACTCGCAGCAGGCAGTCTTCTAATTCATCGCGCGAAATCGGTACGTCATTGATGCAAATCCGTTCCGTCCAGTCTACCAAATGTGGCGAGGTGTAGCGCCCCACCCGATATCCCGCTTGGGTCAAAATCGCCGACAAATAAGCACAAACCGAACCTTTGCCGTTGGTTCCGGCAACGTGAATCAGCGGCACTCGCTGTTGCGGATTGCCTAACTCGGCAAGCAGTCGGTGAATCCGCTCTAGTCCCAAGTTAACACCAAAATACTGGAACTGTTTTAGAATAGAATCGATAGTCACAATTTGAAAGTCTAGAGTGTGGTGGTCACGTACCCGTTCATCATTCTATTGTGCTCGAAAACGTCAAACGTGAGCAAATATCTTTCTCGGTCCGATGTCCATTTTAACCGCGATCGCCGAGGCGATCTCAACAATGGCGATTCCTCCTATTCCCTGTGGTTCGTCCTGGTGGTGGCGGTATTCATCACTTGTCTGATTGTCTCGAATATTATCGCCGTGAAGTTGGTGCAGATTTTTGGCTTCGTGGTGACTGCCGGGGTGGTGCTGTTCCCGATTAGCTACATCTGTGGCGATGTCCTCACCGAGGTCTATGGCTACCCCCAGGCGCGCCGGGTGATTTGGTTGGGGTTTTTTTGCAATTTACTGGCAGTGGTGGCTATCTGGGTGGCGCAGGTGTTGCCTCCCGCCACGTTTTGGCCCTCCCAAGGCGCTTACGAGCAAATTTTGGGCTTTACCCCGCGTCTGTTGGTGGCGTCGTTTTTCGCCTATTTGGTGGGGGAGTTTGCTAATGCGATAATTCTGGCAAAGATGAAAATTGCCACCCGAGGACGCTATTTGTGGGCGCGAACTATTGGATCGACTCTGGTGGGACAAGGATTGGATTCTCTGGTGTTCGTTACGGTAGCGTTTTGGGGCACTATTCCCCTGGCGGGCATGACTGAGGCGATCGCGGTTCAATGGTTGGTAAAATCCGCCTATGAAGCCTTGGCAACTCCGTTGACCTATTGGGTGGTTAATTTCCTCAAGCGTCGGGAAGGGTTGGATGCCTACGATCGCGAGGGTCGGTTTAATCCTCTCTCGTTCTCAGAGTAACCTGCGATCGTTGCGCGGTTCCCCAACTCTACCTGGAAACCTCGGAGGCGCTCGATCTATCCATTCAAACGCAATTCCCATCGCAACAGAAAAAACCGCATGGCTTCGCAATGGGTGGCGGAAGCGGCAAGGAAAAAAGCGCTAAGAAGAAAAAGCGCAAGTAGCAAACGCGATCGCTAAAATTTTAGCAGCGATCTGCCGTTTACGTGAGAAACTGGGTTTCTGACACAACTCTTTCCCAAGGCAACAAATTGAATCCAGAAACCCGGTTTCTTTTCCCTCGCCCCTACTACTCAGTTAACAATCGCTCTTATTTAGCCTTTAATTCGGTACAATTTCAACATTTCTCTTAATGGCGTAAGCTGCACCAAAGAGATAGGCCTCGATTTCTTTAGGTATAACCTCTCTGTGTTCCCCATGCGATTTCCTCAACGCCCCACTTCCAACGCCAAACCCAAAACCCGCTCGCGACAAAATTTCTCACAATGTCTTCTACTCCATTCCCTCCTCATCAATGGTAAATTCTTGGGGATTTTGCAGCCAGAACTTGCCCTGCCGTTTAATCAAATCTCCCCTGACTCGCACGGGGAGTTGTTCGTGGTAAGCGCGGGCGGCTGACTCGCGATCGCCCTCGGGAAAGCAAGTATAAAACTTCCATAATTTCTCTACCACAATTCCCATCAGCGTCACCGGTTCCGATCGCAGGTCTTCCGGTATGGCGATCGCCACGGCTTCGATTTCCAAATTCGGAACTTCGGCAATCAAATCTCGCAAAATCTTTACCTGCGATCGCTCCTCCACCTCTGCCAAAATCTCCAACACATCCGCCATCCGAAAATCATAATACCCCACATTCCGATCCATTGGCAGGACGATTTCGCGATACAGACATCCCGATTCTCGCCACTGCCAAATCGTGGAATTTTCATCGCATAAATGCCCTTTTTCCTGCCAACCTTTCCCCTGCAAATACTCAGCCACATCCTGGGGAACAATGCTGTGTAAAATTTGTCGATGACTTCCCTTTACTTTCATTCTCTACCTCCTTGCTAGGGGCGTTGGGCTAAATCGAACCGTTGCCCGCCAGCCATTTTTCAGCGCGGGAGATATTGGCCTCTCACTGGATCCTCTGGGAATGGAAGGGCCAAGCGAACTCGCCGTGACATCAACCCAAAAGACAAACACCTCCCTTCTTCTATTTTATCAGCTTCCCTCCCCTTTAAATTCACCTCGCCATGCGATCGCATTTTTCCTATAATAAAACTAATACCATCAGCCAACAAAATACTTTTATGATTCTCCAACACCTACGCCGTTTTTCCTTTACGGTGGTGTGCCTGTGCATCTGCCTTTCTTCCTGTTCTCCCGTTTCTCCCATCGGGGAACGACAGCGGCGCAAAGTCAACGCCGGCATCCCGCCAGATTTGCAATCGCAATTTGTCCAACCCCAGCGCAGTAAACTGGGAATGGCGGTTTCGGCGCATCCTTTGGCGACGGAAGCGGGAGTGGCGATGCTGGAAGATGGCGGAAATGCAATGGATGCTGCTGTGGCGACCGCTTTGGCAATTTCTGTGGTGGAACCGTTTTCCGCCGGAATTGGTGGCGGCGGATTTTTGCTGTTGCGCGAGGCGGAAACGGGCAAAATCCGGGCGCTGGATTTTCGGGAACGCGCCCCAATGGCAGCATCGCGGGATATGTATCTCGATGATGAGGGTAAGGTGAAATCGAGGGCGAGTTTGGACGGACATTTGGCGGTGGGGGTCCCGGGAACGGTTGCGGGATTGTATGAACTGCATCGCGAGTATGGAAAGTTGCCCTGGTCCGCAGTGGTCAAACCGGCGATTCGTCTGGCGCAAGAGGGATTTGAACTGAGCGATCGCTTTATCCGGTTTACCCAAAGACGGCGGGATGTATTATTACAAAATACCGCCGCTAAAGCTATTTTTACCCGCCAGGGTCAAATGTACGAACCGGGAGATATTTTAGTTCAAAAAGATTTAGCCAATACGTTAAAAACCATTTCCCAAGACCCGGAAAGTTTCTATTCGGGAAAAGTTGCCTGGGCGATCGCGCAAGACATGCAACAACATGGCGGATTAATTACCCTAAATGACCTTATCAATTACGAACCGATTTGGCGCGACCCCATTTGCGGTAACTTCCGCGACGCGCGCATTTGTTCTATGCCGCCGCCCTCTTCTGGCGGCGTCCATTTATTGCAAATTTTAAATATCATCGGCGAAACGGATTTAGCTGATTTGGGATGGCAAAACCCGGATGCTTTACATTTAATGGTAGAATCGATGCGGATTGCTTACGCCGATCGCGCGGCACATTTGGGAGATCCGGACTTTGTAGAAGTGCCAGTGCGACAACTCACGAGCAAGGAATACGCCAAACAGCGCCGGGAGGAAATCCAAATGGACCGGGTGCGGCGATCGGACGAGGTGACGGCGGTGGATGAGGCAACCCTGCAGCGCCTGCAAGGAGAATCCACCAATACCACTCACCTGACGATTGTGGATCGCGATCGCAATGTGGTGAGTATGACCTTTACTATTAATGGCGGGTTTGGTGCCGGGGTGGTGGCCGCCGGCACGGGCATTGTGCTAAACAACGAAATGGATGATTTTGCGATCGCTCCCGGCGTGCCGAATTTATACGGCTTAGTGGGAGATGAGGCTAATGCGATCGCCCCGCGCAAAACGCCCCTTTCCAGCATGACGCCCATCATCGCTACCCGCAACGGACGTTTCCTGATGGCGGCGGGTTCTCCCGGCGGTAGCACGATTATTACCACCGTCCTCCAAATTGCCCTGAATGGCATCGAATACAATATGAATGCCGGTGCCGCCGTTTCCGCTCCGCGCCTGCATCACCAGTGGTTGCCCGATGTGCTGTGGTTAGAACGCGGCGGCTTTGGCGCGGATACCGTCCAATCTCTCAAGGAACGGGGACATAATATCGAAGTGCGCGACGGTTGGGGCAATGCCAATGCGATTTTTGTTACCGAAGATGGCACAATACAAGGTGCTGCCGACCCCCGGGGTGAAGGAACTGCTATTGGTTTGTGAGATACCGAGATATAGTATCGACCGTCCGGGGGAGGCTTGGCATGTATAAATAAAGAGGCGTTGACTCACCTAATTCATCCGCCGATCTTCTTGACTTCGCCCAACCCGATCGCGTCGAAATGATTGTCACCTAAATCCCGAGATTGATGGCATCGGCTCGATCGCATTTACCATTGAATCGTAGCCCAATTTTAGAGCAAACCATCCTTATGAGTATTCTCGTGTTTGGCAGCATTAATATGGACCTCGTAACCCGCACTCACCGATTGCCCAATCCGGGGGAAACCATTGCGGGGCAAGACTTTTTTACCGCAGCAGGGGGCAAAGGGGCAAATCAAGCCGTGGCGGCGGCAAAACTGGGGATGACCACCGAAGTGATCGGACGGGTGGGCGAGGATAATTTTGGGCGAGAACTCTTGTGCGGGTTGCGCGAGTCTGGGGTGCAGTGCGTACGCGTAGTTGTAGATAATTCCACTACCTCTGGCGTGGCGGCGATCGCTGTAGACGAGAAGGGAGAAAATACCATTATTATCGTAGCAGGAGCCAACGGTAAAGTCAATCCCTCGGACTGCGATCGCTTGAGTGATTTATTCCCCCATGCCGATGCTTTATTATTGCAGTTAGAAGTTCCCCTGCCTGCAGTGCAAGCAGCGGCGGAAATGGCTAGCTATGCCGGGGTACCCGTTATCCTAGACCCCGCACCAGCGCGCGAATTGCCGGCAGACTTGTATCCCTTGGTGGATATTATCACTCCCAACGAAACCGAAGCTAGCATTCTCACTGGGATTTCTGTGAGTGACGCGGAAACGGCTCAAAAAGCTACAGCGGAGTTACGGCGGCGCGGGGTGGCAGTGGCGATCGCCAAGTTGGGGGCAAAAGGGGTATTCTGTGCTAATGCCGACTCGAACTTCTTTTTCCCCGCATTTGACGTGCAAGCGGTGGATACGGTGGCGGCGGGAGATGCATTTAATGGCGCATTGGCAACGGCGATCGCCCTGGGAAAACCCTTGCGCGAGGCGGTGAAATGGGGCGCAGCCGCCGGTGCCCTATCGGCTATGCAACCGGGCGCGCAACCCTCTCTCCCCGATCGCGAAACTTTCGATAACTTTCTCACTAGCCGGGAGAACAGATAAGCCCTTAAGTGAGAGAAAGAGTCCGCGTAGGCGGACTTGACCTACCCAGGCGCGATTTCAATCGCCCGCTTTGCTTACCTTGTCTCGCCCGGTTTTCGGGTGGAGGCGATCGCGGCAATTCCATACACCTTTATTCCGTGATTTTGCAGCACGCGCATGGCTTCGCGACAAGTGGCACCGGTGGTGTATATGTCATCGAGCAATACGACTCGGGAGGGTTTTTTGCGGCGAAAGGCTTTGCCCAAACCCATCGCTTGGGCGAGAGTTTTTTGTCGCTCTTCCCGGGATAAGCTATAGAGTGCCTCGGTTTCGCGGATCCGTTCCAATCCGGTGGCGGCTAAGGAGTAGCGGGTGAGTTCGCAGAAATGTTTGGCCAGTAATTCCGCTTGATTGAACCCGCGTTGCTTCTGTTTTTCCGGGTGCATGGGAATGGGCACTACCGCGATCGCACCGCGCGCCGCCAGGGGCGAGTTTATCCAAGCTTCTGCCAAGGCGTGACCCAGGGGTCTTGCCAGTTCCGGGCAATCCTCATATTTCATGGCGGCGATCGCTCGTTTCAAGATTCCGCCGTAACTGCCCCAAATCAACACTGGAGGTTTGCCCGGACGCAGTTGATGCAGGTTGTTAAACTGAGATTGCTGAAGCTGTTTATTGCAGGCTGGACATAAACTGCCTTGGCTCGGGCGATCGCATAGGGCGCAGTTCGGTTGAAAAAATAAATTCAGAATCCCCTTTAAGAATTGAGACCCCTTTCCCATCAGTTGCTATTCTCTCCATACCGTCATTGAGGTACAGCACTCATCCAGCCCCCGCCAGATGCAATGCCCCCCTTTATTGTCCCTGAATCCAGGCCCGAGGGACAAGGCGGCTGGCGATTCGTTACAGTTTTTAACATTTTGATGATGTAAGGCTCTCACTAAAATGAACCCGGGCGGGATAGACCTTTCCTTGAACTTAAGGGCGATTCCTTGGCGAATGCCGATCGCGCTTTGTTACAATTTTTAATTTATGCTGTATTTCATCGAAAATTAGGGGTTGGTAAGGGGGGCGAATGGAAACCCCTGTCATTTATGTATGGGGAGGAATTCGCCCC